>DAOVDP010000106.1 GCA_030669445.1 Candidatus Latescibacterota bacterium
CCACCATTGATTTTCAACGCAAAGTCGCAAAGACGCAAAGAAAGAAGATACTTTCAAATAATCAGATAATTATGTCTCTTATTTTTTCTCTGCGCCTTTGCGTCTCTGCGTTAGATTTTAGACTTTTTACGAAAGGATCAAATTTGGGAGGGCCTGAGTGAATCCTCAGATCTTCAGAGAATATGACATCCGGGGCCTGGTGGACAAGGACCTCACCGATGAGGTTGCCAGACAGATAGGACAGGCCTTTGGGACTTACATCCAAGCTGCTGGCAAAGGGGACCTTGTAGTTGGCAGAGATAATCGCCTCAGCTCCGGGCGCTTTGCTAATGCGGCAATAGCTGGATTGCTCTCCACCGGGTGTAATGTCGTAGATGTGGGCCTTCTGCCAACGCCTGTCTTCTACTACTCCATCGTCTATTTGCAGAAAGACGGGGGGATAATGATCACTGGCAGTCATAATCCTCCAGATTTCAACGGGTTCAAAATCTGCGAAGGTTATGCTTCCATATATGGCGAGAAAATCCAGGAGCTAAGAAGGATAATCGAAATAGGCAGATTTGCTAAAGGCAAGGGAAAACTCGATCGGGCAGAGACCGTAGATCCTTATTGCAGTTATTTAAAGAACGGGATAGATATCAAGAGAGAAGTGAAGGTAGTATTAGATGCCGGCAACGGCACTGCCGGGGCCGTTGCCCCCGGTTTAATCGAAGCTATGGGCTGCAAAGTTAGGAGATTGTATTGTAACTTAGACGGTAATTTCCCCAACCATTTCCCCGATCCGACTGTTCCTGAGTATTTAGAGGATTTAATTAGGGTTGTTAAGGATGAGAAGGCCGAGTTAGGGATAGCCTACGACGGTGATGGTGACCGGATAGGGGTGGTGGATGATAAGGGCCAAATAATTTGGGGTGACAGGCTGTTAATCCTTTTCTCCCGTCAGATATTGAGACAAGAAAAGGGGGCAAAGATAATATTTGACGTGAAATGCTCCCAGGCCTTGATGGAGGATATCAGAAAGCACGGGGGAGTGCCAATCATGTGGAAAACAGGCCATTCCTTAATAAAGGGAAAACTGCAGCAAGAGGGGGCTCTTCTGGCAGGGGAGATGAGTGGACATATGTTCTTCGCGGACAGATATTACGGCTATGATGATGCTATCTACGCATCCTGCCGGCTGTTAGAGATACTTTCCCGGAGCGATAAGGCTTTCTCGCAGTTATTAGAGGATATTCCTCTTTACTGTGCCACTCCGGAGATAAGGGTTCCCTGCCCTGACGAGGAGAAGTTTAAGGTGGTGGAGGAGGTCAAAAAATACTTTCGGAGTGAATACGACACCATTGATCTGGATGGTGTGCGCATATTATTTGGCGATGGATGGGGGCTGATCAGAGCCTCCAATACCCAGCCGATTCTGGTGTTGCGCTTCGAGGCCAAAACTGAACAGCGACTTGAGCAAATAAGGGAGATAATCACAGGGAAACTCAGAGAGTTCCCTTCCGTTTCCCTAATGAAAATTGGTGACGGGTAAAGATTCCGTCGAAAAATTGGGCCGTTAGGTAGGGAGGAGAAGCAATGAACTGGGTGGACGCAGTAATTCTCATAATCCTCATCTTTTTTGTTATCAAAGGCTGGCGTCGAGGGCTTATACGAAGCCTGATCGGAGTGGTGGGATTCTTTTTATCTCTATTTCTAACAGCCAGTTACCTGAACTGGGCGAAAGAGTTGATCCTCAGGTTCTTTTCTCTTCCTTCTTCTGTAGCAGCAATAATAGGATTTTTGATGATTTTTCTCGTTCTGTTGGCCCTGTTTCACATAGTCGGTTCAATGATCCAGCGGCTGGTTCATCTCACCCCTCTGGGGATCCTGGATACCCTTGGGGGAATGGCGTTGGGACTTTTGGCAGGTGGAGTTATAGCCAGTCTCTTACTGCTTTTTCTCGCCATCCTTCCTTTACCGGAAGGCATTTCTTGCCAAATGGAAGAATCTGCACTTGCCGGACCCACCCGGAGCATTGCCCCTTACATCTTTGGTAAGCTCAAGGAAGAGTTCCCAGAGATCAAGGATGAGGTGAGCAAGAGATTGCCGGAAAGTCCATTAGATCGAGCCAGAGAACAGGTGAGGATAGATAGCCTGATCCAGAAGGAGATGAAGAAACAGACCAGATGATTGATGAACATACTCTCAGCGTCCTTGAGTTCAACAAGGTCAAGAAGTTAATCACTTCCTATGCCGTCTCCACTTTGGGAGTGGAACGGATAGAAGAAATAGCTCCATCCAACAACTTAGAACCTATTCGTAAAAAACTCAAGGAGATTTCCGAGTTTACCGGTTTGCTCTCCTTTGACGACCCGGTTCCTTTCTCCGGGATCAAAGACATCCGTCCCTACTTGGAAAGGTGTAAAACAGAGGGCGCAATTCTTCTGCCTGAGGATTTTCTTCAGTTAAGGGACACCCTGAGGGCCTCTCGACTAATACGAGGGTATTTTTCTGAAAAGCGTAAGGAGAAATACCCTCTCTTATTTTCCATAGCTAAAAGGCTCACTTCCTGTCCAGAGCTGGAAAAGGAGATTGAGCGAACGGTGGTCGATCCCCAGGGAGAGGTGAAAAGCTCTGCCAGTCCCCAGCTCACTGAGATCAGAAAGGAGATTGAACGCTCAACATCCCTGCTCCACAGAAAGTTGGAAGAAATCCTGAAACGGCTCCCAGATAATGTTCTCCAGGAGAGAATCATCACCCTGAGAAATAACCGTTATGTGATACCTGTTCGGGGCGGACAACAGGGGAGGTTAAGAGGGATAATTCACGATCAGTCTGCCAGCGGGGCGACCCTCTTCGTAGAACCGGTGGTTACTTTAGAGATAAGTAACCGTATCCAACAACTGGAGGTAACTCAGCAAAGAGAAGTTGAGCGAATTCTGAGGAAATTGACCCGGCAAGTTGCCCAGGTTAGGGACGAGCTGGCGGAAAATGTCGCCGTCCTGGGACAGTTGGATGCAGTCTACGCCAAGGCTTCCTATGCCCTGGCCACCGACTCAACAGAGCCTTTGCTGAATGACGAAGGCAGGATAGTTATCCGGAAAGGGAGGCATCCGCTTTTGATTCAATTGCTAAACAACGCAAAGGTTGTGCCTTTGGATTTGAAATTAGGAGAAGGTTTCTTTACTTTGGTGGTTACCGGCCCCAATGCTGGGGGGAAAACGGTGGCGTTGAAGACGGTAGGACTTTTGAGCTTAATGGTCCAGTCTGGTCTTCATATCCCGGCCGAGCCGGGTTCCGAGATAGGGGTTTTCCATAACATCTTCGCCGATATCGGAGACGAGCAGTCCTTAGAGCAGGACCTCTCTACCTTTTCCTCACATGTTCGCCAGTGGGCGAGGGTTTGTTCTGAAGCCGACCACGGGACCCTGGTACTTTTGGACGAGATAGGTTCAGGCACCAACCCTGAAGAGGGAGTGGCATTGGCGATCGCTATTCTCCGAACTCTTACTTTAGGACGGGTGCGAACGATTGCGACCACTCACCACGGGGCACTGAAGCTTTTTGCCTACCAAGAGGATAAAGCGGAAAATGGCTCGATGCAATTTGACTCTACCAGCTTAATGCCCACCTTCCGATTCCAACTGGGCCTGCCGGGTTCCAGCTACGCCTTCGAGATCGCCCGAAAGCTGGGGCTGTCGGAAGAGGTCATAGTCGATGCCGCATCCTATATGGGCGAAGACTCCCGGCGGGTGGAGGATTTAATTGGCGATCTGGAGAAAAAAGTCGAGGCATATAGTCAGGGAAGCCAACAATTGCAGAACACAAGACTCGATCTACAGAAGCTTGTCTCTGCCTACGAGGAAAAGCTGAAGAAGGTGAAGCAGGAGACCAAAGATTTAAAAAAAGAGGCATTGGGACAGGCAAAAGAGATCGTTCAGCAAGCCAATGCAATGGTAGAGCAGACGGTGGCTGAGATAAGAAACCAAAGGGCCTCTGCCCAGGTGATTAAGCAATCCAGGGAGCAAGTCAGAAAATCAGCAAAACAGATTGAGACCCAACTACAACAGTTGACGGAGCCAGAAAGTAAAAGGCCGATCCAGGTGACGGCAGGAGATAGGGTGTGGATTGAGCTATTCCGTTGCGAAGGTGAAGTGCTTAAAGGAACCGATCCATCGGGCAGAGTTCAGGTCCAGGTGGGCAACACCAAGTTCACAGTTCCCATTGACCAACTGAGAGAAGCCAAAAGGGAACAGAGGGTCTCTCCTCAGAAGGTCTCGGCCGGATTGCCTTTCTCGGCCGAAGTTTCAGATCGGATTGATCTGCGGGGGATGGTCTTTGAGGAGGCGTCAGCGGCTGTGGACAAATATCTTGACAGCGCCTACTTAGCTGGCTGGCAGAGAGTGACTGTGATCCACGGGAAAGGCACCGGAGCACTTAGGACCAAGGTCGGAGGTTTTCTGGGGCAACATCCTCGGGTGAAGGCCCAGCGATTGGGCAACTGGAATGAGGGGGGAGATGGGGTGACCGTTGTTGAGCTAAAAGAGTGATGAACTGGACACCATTGTTGTTGGCACCGACCCAGTGGATGCAGATGCCTATGCGGTGACCTTAGCCCCCTGGTATGGCAAGGGATTTGCTCCCCGGCAGATAAGGCATCTGCTGTTAGCCCACCAGTCTTTGTATTTTTTCAAAGAAATGATTTAATTGAACACTGAAACACACCGAAATACACTGAATAATGTTCCTTCGGTTATTTTCAGTGTTATTCAGTGTTAGATTTTTGGAGTTTAATTGCGGCTCCGTCGCGCTAAGCCATGAACTTAAGTCGAATCAGACGAATCGTACAGATCGGAGCATTTCTGCTCTTTCTCTTCCTGTGGATCAACTCAATTCCTCTTATTCCCTCCGACTTTTTCTTCCGCATAGATCCTCTGCTTAACTTAGGAGTTCTCCTGGCAACCAGGTCTGTCAGCCGGACAATGCTCTGGGCGGCAGGGCTGCTGTTGGCGACTCTGATCGGAGGCAG
>DAOVDP010000090.1 GCA_030669445.1 Candidatus Latescibacterota bacterium
ATCAATACCAGTTTTCTTACCTAATCCCAGAACCCGTGCGTACCGACCCCATTTCTCTAAACCCACTTTCAACCCCAGTTGATAGAAATAGACATCGCAGGATTGAGCAATCGCTTGGATTAGTCCTAAACAGCCGTGGCCTTCTTCTTTCCAGCAACCATAGTATCGAATTCCAAACTTAAATGCTCCTGTGCAGGGAGCAAAGTGGGTTTTTGGATCCACAAGCTCCAGTTCTAACCCAGCTATTGCAGCCACCATCTTGGCTGTAGAGGCGGGAGGGTATCCACTTTGAATTGACCGATTAAAAAGTGGATGCCGCAGGTCGGTGTTGAGACTATCCCAGACGGCAGGGTCAAGAACCCCCGAGAAGAAACTGGGGTCGTAGTCCGGTTTGCTGACCATTGTCAATATCTCGCCGGTTCGGGGGTCAATGGCTACCAGCGCCCCTTGATGCTCTCCAAAGGCCTCTGTAGCCACCCCTTGCAGTTGACTGTCAATAGTTAGGTACAGGCTATGCCCTACTTTAGGCTCGCGAAGCCCCCTGCGGAACAATTCTTTAATCTCTCTTCCGAAGGCATCAACCTCCAGGTACTTCACCCCGTTTCTGCCGCGGAGAAATTCCTCGTACTGTCTCTCCATTCCTGCCTTGCCAATCGTTTCCCCGGGAAGATAGCCTTTAGCCCGAAGTCGGCTAAATTCTCTATCCGAAAGCTCCCCCACATATCCTAAAATATGTCCCGCCAGATTTCCCTGGGGATAATTTCTTCTGGGTTCCACCTGACAAATTACCCCTGGTAGCTCATATCTATTCTCCTCAACAATGGCCACCGCTTTCACGCCCGCATCCCGTTTCAGGCGGATCTTCTCATAAGGGCGTCTCTTATAAGTTTCGAGTCTTCTCCTAACATTCTGTTTATCCAGATCTAAAGCCAGGCTGATATCTTCGGCCGTTTTCCCTAAATTCCTTAATTGAAAGGGAATAATAGCGATAGTGTATGAGGGGCGGTTCTCCACAAGGATCTGACCATTCCTATCGTAGATGAGTCCACGAGGAGCGGGCACAGAAACTACCCTAATCCTGTTTTTTTCCGAAAGATCAAAGTAATGGGCACCGCGAATGATTTGCAATTGAAACAACCGGACGCCCAGAATGCCAAAAAGAAAAACGGCTATTCCCAACAGATAGCGCCTTTTCACATCCCTTTCCTGCAGCAAGATTAGTATCTCCTTTTTCTCAAATTAAAGACTATCCACAACAATGCTACCCACAACACCGTGGTGTACAGGGCACCAGGCAGTCCGTACCTAAAGAACATCAAGAAAGAACCCTTTATATCTCCACTCGAAGAGAGAAGAGAATAGAGAAGATTGTTAAAAAAGGCCGCCGCAAAGATAATGCCCCCCTGGACCGAAAAATTCTCAGTAACCACTCTTCCATGGGAATAACCTACTGCAAAACTGATCACCGAACGGGTGAAGGCACCGATGCCGAAATTGCTGGCACAGTTAACATCCTGGATGAAACCAGCGGAGAATCCCAGCAATGTTCCCTCTATCTGGCCTCTGAACACTCCAAGGTAAACTAAGACAATAAGAGTAAAATCAGGCCTTACTCCTAAAATAGAAAGTTTGGAAGCAAAAGTGGAGTCTACCAGTAAGGCCAAAATCACCAGCAGAGAATCTCGGAAGATTTTCAAAGCAGCTTATCCCTTGTTTTCAATTTAGATTTAGAAAACACCGAATGAACACCGAACCAACTGAGAAATAATGGACTTCAAATGCGGTTTGACCCATTTTTCAATCAACTCTTCGTAGAGGAACTCCTTCATTAACAGCCTGTCTTTCTTTGTTTTTGGCATATTCAACTGAACACTAAATCATATTGAAACCTCGGAACATATTTAAAAACAAGCCAATACTCAGTGCCTTTCGGTGTTTTTCAGTGTTCAATTTTCTGGATCTATGTTCAACTAAACAAGCACTTTTTGATATTTCTCACTGCCTGTCTAATTCTATGTTCGTTTTCTACTAAGGCCATTCTCACATATCCTTCGCCACGATCACCAAAGCCAACCCCTGGAGTGACTGCAACTTTCGCTTCCTCCAGAAGTTTAGCAGCGAACTTCATAGATCCCATCTGGCGGTATTTATCGGGGATAGGCGCCCAGGCAAACATAGTGGCTTTGGGTTTAGTCAGTGGCCAACCGATTCTGTTTAATCCCTCTACCAGCACATCCCTACGCTGCTGATATCTCTCCGCCGTTTCTCTCACACAATCCTGGGGACCATCTAAAGCAGCGATAGCCGCCACCTGTACCGGAGTGAATATCCCGTAGTCGTAATAACCTTTGATCTTCGCCAACGCTTCTATAACCTCAGAGTTGCCGACACAGAATCCAACCCGCCATCCTGCCATATTGTAGGATTTGGACATGGTGAAAAACTCCACTGCCACTTCCTTTGCCCCTTTAATCTGCATAATGCTGGGAGCTCTGTAGCCGTCAAAAACGATATCCGAATAGGCAAAATCGTGAACCACAAGTATATCCTCCTGCCTGGCGAATTCGACTACCCGCTCCAGAAAAGAAAGATCAACCACCGCTGTGGTGGGATTGTGAGGAAAGTTCAGTATCATTACCTTAGGCTTGGGCCACAGCTCTCTGGCAATCCTATCCATTTGAGGCACAAAATTCTCCTCCTGGGACAGAGGAATAGTAATCACATTGCCTCCGGCGATAACTACGCTGTAGATGTGTATCGGATATGTGGGATTAGGCACTAAGGCGGTGTCCCCTTCGTCAAGCAGTGCCAAGCTAAGGTGGGCCAAGCCCTCTTTGGAACCGATCACCCCGATCGCCTCTGTTTCCCAATCCAGTTCAACCTCAAACCTCTTTTGGTAATGACGACAGATGGCCTTCCTTAAGTTGGGGATGCCCTTGGAGGCAGAATACCGATGGGCCTTGGAATCTAGTGTTACCTCTCTCAGCTTCTCCGCAATATGGGGGGCAGGAGGGAAATCGGGATTTCCCATCGCCAGATCAATTACATCCTCCCCTTGTTGTCTCAATTTCAGTTTCAGTTCATTCAACGTGCCAAACAGGTAAGGCGGTAATCTATCCAGTCTCTTGCTGTGGGTCATCTATGTTTCTCCTTATCTTTCAAAATCTTATACCCCATACTGTCGGCCAATGCTTCCCAGCTGGCCTCGATGATATCCTCTGAAACCCCTACCGTACCCCAGACATCAGTGCCGTCAGAGGACTGGATGAGAACTCTCACCTTGGCGGCTGTTCCGGTGCTGCTGGAGAGGACCCTTACCTTATAATCTCTCAGATGGACGCCGGTTAAACAGGGGTAGACCTTCTCCAACGCCTTTCTCAGAGCCGTATCCAGGGCATTGACCGGTCCATCGCCCTCGGCGGCCATATATTGCTCTTCACCATCTACTACCACTCTCACCGTAGCCTCCGAGAGGACCCGCCCGTCCTTCCTTTTTTCCACAATGGTGCGGAATCCTTCCAGTTGGAAGGGATCTTCATATTTTTCCAGCAGTTTCCGGGCCAATATCTCGAATGAGGCCGAGGCAGCCTCGAACTGATACCCCTGGTTCTCAAGCCGCTTCACCTCGGCGAGCACCTGGGAGACGATAGGGTCGCCTTTCTTGACTCCGGGGTACAGTTTCTGCAATTTCTTGGCCACTGTGCTTCCACCGGATTGTTCGGAAAGCAGTAAGCGTCTCTCATTGCCTACCAGTTTGGGATCTATGTGCTCGAAAGACTTAGACAGTTTCAACACCCCGTCAATATGCGCCCCTCCTTTATGAGCAAAAGCACTTTCCCCCACATACGGCTGCCGGAAATCGTGCGCCACATTGGCCACCTCACTGACAAAGCGGGAGACCTCCACCAAGTCTTGCAAAGCTTCTTTGGAGATGCAATCTTTTCTCAGTTTTAACATAATATTAGGAATGACGGTAGTTAAGTTGGCGTTCCCGCATCTTTCTCCCCAACCACCAAAGGTGCCCTGTACCTGAACAGCCCCAAGTTCCACTGCGATTATGGAATTGGCATCTGCCATTCCTGAATCGTTGTGGGCGTGAATCCCAAAGGGCACGGTGATTTCTGCTTCTACCTGTTCAATTATCTGTTTCACATCCAGAGGCAGGTAGCCACCGTTTGTGTCGCACAAAACCAGGATCTCGGCCCCTCCGTTCTGGGCCGCAGCTAAGGTCTTGAGGACATATTGAGGATTACTCCTATACCCGTCGAAGAAGTGTTCAGCATCATAGATAACCCGTCTCCCCTGGGAACCGAGGAAAACTACCGAGTCCTCTATCATCTTGAGATTTTCATCCAAGGTGGTCTTAAGCACTTTGGTCACATGCAGATCCCAGCTCTTACCAAAGATGGTCACCACTTCCGTCTCTGCTCTCAACAGGGTGTCCAAGATCACATCCTCTTCAGGTTTGTTAGCAGCCCTTCTGGTGCTGCCGAAGGCAGTGATTTTAGCGGTGCGAAATCGACAATTCTTTGCCCGAACAAAAAACTCTAAGTCGCCATGATTAGTCGGATTAGGCCACCCACCTTCTATGTAATGGACACCCAATTGGTCCAATTTCTGAGCGATCATCAGCTTGTCCTCTACGGAAAGCGATATCCCCTCGGCTTGAGCTCCATCACGAAGGGTGGTGTCGTATATCTCTACCTTTGACATTTTTCTCCTCGGAAGTGTTTTTGCAGAAACTTAAGAACCCTTAAGGGGTGTTAAAAAAATAGTAACGGTTATATGGAACCACGGAGAATACAGAGTTCTCGATTCCTTTTTCTCAGTGTCCTTCTTGTCTTTGTGGCTAAGAATCAGCTGATTTCACACCCACAGATTTCTGTCCAGACTTCGATATTGAATGGCTTCGGATATGTGTTCGGGGCGGATATCCGGTGTTTCTTCTAAGTCGGCGATAGTGCGGGCCACCTTCAGTATCCGATCGTATGCTCGGGCAGAAAGCCCTAACTTGGTAATGGCCATCTTCAGCAGGTCGCTCCCCTGTTGGGTTACCTTACAGAACTGGCGTATCTGTTTTGACTCCATGTGGGCGTTACAAAACAGGTTCTTATGATCCTTAAATCTTCCCAGTTGAATCCTCCTGGCCCGGTTGATTCTCTGGCGGATAACAACTGAGAGTTCTCCCTTAGGTTTTGCGGCCAATTCACTGTATTTCACCGCTGGCACCTCAATATGGATATCTATACGATCGAGCAAGGGGCCGGAGATCCTGGACATATACCGCTGGATCTGGGTTGGAGTGCAGGTGCACTCGTGATTGGGGTCGGAGTAGTACCCGCAAGGACAGGGGTTCATCGCCGCCGCCAGCATAAATTTAGCAGGGTAAGTAAGGGATATGCTTGCCCGAGCAATGGTAACTCTGCCGTCTTCGAGCGGCTGTCTTAATACCTCCAGAACACCTCTTTTAAACTCCGGCAGCTCA
>DAOVDP010000196.1 GCA_030669445.1 Candidatus Latescibacterota bacterium
GGCGCAGCGGACCTTCCCCTCAAGCTCCCCGGAAGTACCCTTCTGTTCCCATACGCTCAACACCACCCCGTAGGCAGCGGCAACCCCAATGGCAGGGGCACCTCGCACCTTCAGCTCTTCAATGGCCCGGGCTAAGGTCTCCACATCCCGGCAGTCGAGGTAGACCAGTTGAAGGGGCAATCGCGTCTGGTCAATTATCCTCACCGCCCCGGGAATCCATTTGATCGTCTCTATCTGCAATGTCTTACTCTGAGATTTGGGGCATTAATCCCTCTGGACCGTGTAATTTTTAAATGAACTATTCAGGGCTTATTCAAAGTCAGTAGATCACAATAACCGCCCTAAATGCCGCCTGTCATTTTGAGCGAAGCGAAAAATCTCGTTGTTTGAGACCCTTCGCGGAGTTTATCCTGAGCGCAGTCGAAGGACTCAGGGTGACAACAGTGGATAACCTAATGTATTTTAGCCAAAATGGGTGATCTGTTTGAACCGGGCAAATCGTTCCTCAATCTGGTCGCAAGTTAGTTCTTTAAGGCCATCCACACTGAATTTCTCTACGGTAAAAGAGGCCATTACGCTGCCGTAGACCACGGCCCTTCTTAGGTTGATCTGGTCAAAATCCCCGGTTTGGGCCAGGTAGCCCAGAAAGCCGCCAGCAAAGGAGTCTCCCGCCCCGGTGGGGTCAGAAACAGATTCCACCGGGTAGGCAGGAACACTAAAAAAGGCATTCCTGGTAAACATCACTGCCCCATGCTCTCCTTTTTTAACGATCACTATCTTGGCTCCTCTGCTTAACACTACCTTAGACGCCTTAATCAGGCTTAGTTCTTCTGTAAGTTCCTGCATTTCTGAATCGTTGAGGATAACTACACCCACCTGGGCCAGATTCCGAAGCAGAACCTCTCTTTTGGTCCTAATCCAGTGGTCAATAGTGTCGCAGCAGGAAAGCCTGGGGGAGGAGACCTGCTCAAGCACCCGCAGTTGGAGTTCAGGATCTATGTTGGCTAAAAACAGGAGGTCAGAGTCTCGATATTGTTCAGGGATAGTAGGTTGGAACTGGGAGAAAACACCGGGCTCAAGCAGCAGAGTCTGGCGGTCATTGGGGTGGGAACCGTATCTACCCGCCCAGCGGAAGCTCTTGCCTTTTCTTATCTGAAGTCCGGTGAAGTCCACCTCTTTTTCTTTGAGAAAATCCAACTCCTGTAAGGGAAAATCCTCACCCACAGCGGCCACCACCCTGACAGGGGAAAAGTAGCTGGCGGCAGCAGCGAAATAGGTTGCCGAGCCTCCCAACACATCGGTTACTTTCTGGACGGGTGTCTCCACCGTGTCCAGAGCTACTGAGCCTACCACCAGGATATTCAAGGCGAGATCTCCTCTATCTGGGCATCGCCCCACAGACGCTCTAAGGCGTAAAACTGGCGAGTATCTTGCTGGAAAATGTGCACTACTACATCTACGAAATCGATTAACACCCAACTCCGGTCGGCATCGCCCTCTACATGCCAAGGCGGGTAACCGGCCTTTTCCATCCCTTCGATGACTGCATCGCATAAGGCCTCGGTGTGAGGTCCGGATTCAGCAGTACAGATGACAAAGTAATCGGTAATATCTGTCAGCTCCCTCAAATCCATTTTCACGATATCCGTTGCTTTTTTTGACTTCAAGAACTGAACTGAAAGATCAGTGAGTTGCAGAGAGTAGTTCTCCAAGATATCACCCCCCAAGATTTTTGCCAAAGGCTAATTTGCGGAAATCCCGTCCAATAATGACTAACACATCCTCTATCCGGTAGGGGTCCTGTTTTATCTGCTGGACGCAGTTTTCTACACCCAGGGTCTGAGCGACCTGCTGGGCCTTCTCTATGTGGCCTGATCTGTCTACTACGATTGTCTCCAGAAAGTCAAAGTTCTCAGCGTTTCCGAAGTTGACTACATCGAAACCGCTCCGACGGAGCAAGGCCGTGACTTTGCGTGCCAACCCTCTCTCTTCACAGCCATTAAGCACCTCTACCCGGATGGGCATCACCTCCTTCTGGGATTTTGGGGCAGGCTGTTTACAGCCAGCCCAGAGGAGAACAATCAAGATTATTCCTACTATTCTGCTCAGCATCTTTGTCCTTTTCTTTCGGCACATAAAAAGGGACGGACACAACTGAGATTGTGCACG
>DAOVDP010000004.1 GCA_030669445.1 Candidatus Latescibacterota bacterium
AAGTATCTTTTTGTCCCTGAGCCTCATAGCAGGTTGCGGGCAAAATCAGATTAAAATTGAATTCAAAACTCAGCCTAATCAAAAGGCAAGATTGATCACCAAAATAGGGGCAGCCGAGTTTAACCGCCTATTGTCAGATGGATATCTGTTCACAGATATGAAAAGTGGAAAATACCACTTCACCGTGGTAGCCGATGGATATTTTGAAACTAAAAAGTGTGAGGTGAAGTTCGCGCCCTTTTTTCCGAATTCAGTCAAGACCTATGTGGTAAAATTTCACCTCCCTGCTGCCGACACCACCTGGTCCAGGGGAACAGTTTTGTTCAACAGCGACAAACACGGAGTTGACAATTTAGAGATATATTCTATGCGACTGGATGGCTCCAAGCTGACTAATTTGACTTCTCATAAAGGCTGCGATACCGAGCCCTCCTGGTCACCGGATGGCAGTAAGATAGTGTTTGTATCAGATAGAAATTCGAACCTAATTTGCAGTTCTATTTACCTTATGGACGCCGATGGCTCCAACCAGACCAGATTGACCTTCAGCAAATCCAAGGATTACAGTCCCTGCTGGTCACCCGATGGCACCAGAATAGCCTTTTGCAGCCAAAGGACAGGTAAAGATCAGATATTTGTGACAAAAGCCAACGGCGATTCGGTCGCTTGCTTAAGTGATGGGACTGCCTCGGACAAATTCCCCTGTTGGTCACCTGACGGTAACAGGATTATCTTCGTCAGCGACCGAGACGGCCGCCGAGGTGACAAAATTTACTCGATGAGGTCCGATGGATCCGATGTTACCCAACTGACCGACACGATAGAGATGGACTGGAATCCTGTCTGGTCGCCTGATGGAAACTGGATCCTGTTTGACTCCAGCAGAAAAGGGGGACGAGACATATTTCTGATGAAAAGTGACGGTCAGTGTCCGACAAGATTGACCTTAACTTCCGAGAATTACGAATGGCAACCGGTGTGCTTGTCCACTGGGCAGGGTTTTCTCACCGCCGCCGACTTAGAAGGCAATTACGATATTTATCTGATTAGCCTCTCTGGTGATCGCATTGTAAACTTAACCAACACAAAAGACTGGAATGAACGCAACTCCAGTTGGAGGCCGTTTTAATCGGAAACCAGCTAATTGAGAAAACATTCTCACAGCAGAGCTCCAATGCCCAAGGGAAGTATTTCTAAAATCTGCTTCAGGAGGTGATAGATTATGCAAAGCAGGATTCTGGGATCCTATCTGTCAAATAGAATTAACCTGCTATGGGGCGGTCTGTTCTTGCTGTTTCTCATCGGTTGTGCCACCACACAGGTACAGCCCCCGTCTATTCCAGCCGGGAAAACCATGCTGGTACTTGAGGCCGCTGGAGTTGAAAGTCTCAACTTCACCGTTTTTGACCAAGGTACGGGCGAAAAAGTCACAGAAGCCTCAGGACTTATGGCTTTTGTCTCACCAGGGACTTACAAGGTGGTAATCCAAACAGATATAGACCAGCCGGTCGTTATCGACAGCGTGAAGATCAGAACGGAACTGGAAAAACACCTGCAAGTCCCGGTGGGAAGATTCATAATGACCGTCTCCGAAGAGTACACAGACGAACAGGGCGACAAGAAGATTTCCAGGATACGTCCCCGATTCACCATATATGACTATACTTTGAGTCGTGCCCTGGCCAAAGGAGTAACCACTTTTCCGCCCAAGCGATATGTCCTTCCTCTCGGGGACTATAAGGTGAACATTGAACTGATGGGAACTCTTGAACAGCGCATTATCAAGGAAGTAGAAATAAGGTTTGGCAGGATATACCCAATAGATTTTCAGTTTACCAGCAGCAGATGAGAGTGAACTGCACCAGGAGAGGTTATACTGCAAGAAAAACGGCCCAACCAAGATGGGCCGTTTTTTTGCTATAATCTACGGCAAGAATCACCTTTCTTTTAGAAATGGGTTCTCCCTCCGTTCCTGTCCCACGGTAGTGATCTCTCCATGCCCAGGATAGACTACTGTCTCCTCACCGAGTATCAACAGTTTCTGGCGAATAGATTCCAGCAGTAGCTCCAGTGAGGCACCAGGAAAATCCGTTCTCCCTATGCTTCCCTGAAACAGGGTATCGCCGGCAAAAACGGCCTTGCCAGGCACCAACAGGCTAATCCCACCGGGGGAATGCCCCGGGGTGAAAAGCACTTTAAGACTCAACCCACTTACTTCTATCACATTGCCTTCCTCCAGTAGAATATCGGCGGGTGGCGAGGTCACTGGAGAAGAGAAAAAACGGGAGAGATTTGCCACTGGGTCGGTCAACAGAGGGGTACCCAGCCGGTGAATGAGTATCTGTGCCCCGGTTTGCTCCTTGATCTCTCGATTGGCACCGATATGGTCGCAGTGACCGTGGGTGTTGATGATTTTATTTACCTTGAGCTTTTTTTGTTCTATTACTTGCAGAATCTCTCTGGCATTAGCCCCGGGGTCGATAACCGCTGCCTCTTCACCCTCAGCGGCCGCCACAAGATAGCAATTCGTCCCAAACTCGCTCACCACTATTCTCTCGATTAGCAATCGTTCCCTCCTGTAAGTTCTTTATAAGAAAATCCTGTTGCCACTCGTGCTCCCCGTACTAATTCGCCTTCTGACTACTTATAGTCCCAACTGATCGCTTATCGCCTGCATTGCTCTCAGGCTTATCTGTACAAACTCCTCCGGACTTAAACCTAAGTTCTTGCATTCCAGGATAATCTGGCGATCCACATTTCGGGCAAACTCTTTCTGCTTCATCTTTTTCAGCACCGATTTCACCTTCACCTGAGAAAGCTCTTTGCCGGGGTGAACCAGAGCTGCGGCCACGATCAGTCCAGTAATTGTCTCGGCTGAGGCCAGGGCAAAATCGAGCAAAGTCTGGCGTCTTGTCCCTGTCTCTTCGTTATGGGATTTGACAGCGTGGACAATCTCAGGGGAAACCCCTCGCTTGGCCAAGACTAAAGCGGCCATCAGTCCATGCCTGGAAGGCTCATCTCTTGTCTGCTCGAAATCCAGGTCATGAAGCAAACCGGCTATTCCCCACTGTTCCACATCTTTACCCAATCTCTCCGCCAGGGCCCTCATTATCGCCTCAGACGCCAGGCAATGGCGGATCAGGTTCACAGACCCGATCTTTTGATTGAGTAGCTCCCAGGCCTGTTGGCGAGTGATCCCTGTTGAAGTTTTCTCAGACATAATTTATCCTCCTTATCTAACCGCAAAGATAGTATCGTTGCGGTTTTTCTCCCGCCGGGTCGCCTCTACGACATTATTCTCTTCGCCATTTAACCACCAGTTTTTTTTAACAAAATACCCACAGTACTGCTGAACCGGACAGATTTGACAGCGGGGATTCCGTGCCCGACAGATGGTTCTCCCAAGCTTAAGCAAGTTCAGATGAAAGGAGTATGCCTTCCCTGGGGACAGCAGGCGGTTCATGATCCTATGGGTTTTCTCCGCAGAACTGCCCTCCGGCACCAGCCCTAATCTCCTACAAATTCTGAGAACATGTGTGTCTACCGGAAAGACATCCCTGCCGCAGGCAAAACAGAGCACTACGCTAATGGTCTTCAGCCCCACCCCTTTAACCTGGCAGAAGGCGGAGATAACCTCTTCTGTCTCCATATCGCAGATAGGTTTGAGGCTCAACTGCCCGTAATTCTCTTTGATCCAAATCAGAAGGGCCTTGATCCTAACTGCTTTCTGCTCTGCCAGTCCCCCCACCCGGATGGCAGCGGCAATCTGGGCCGGCTCTGCTGCCAGCACATCCTCCCAGGTGGGAAACCTCTGTCTAAGGGAGTGGTAAGCCCGGCCGCTGTTGGTGTCAGTGGTATTCTGGGAGAGAATAGTCCTGATCAGTGTGTCCAAGGGTTCCTCGGCCAGGCGCCGGTGAGGAACTCCGAATTCGTTTTCTAATAGCTCAATTACTCTGCTGATTTTTTGTTCCACTTAAGGCAGGTCCCTTCCAGTTTCAACAGGGCTTTCTTCCATTCGAGTCCGGCTGAAAAACCTCCCAGACTACCATCTGTCCTCACTACCCGGTGACAGGGAACCACCAGAGGGAATGGATTTTGAGCCAAGGCTCCTCCCACAGCCCGTGCTGTCTTGGGTCTGCCCAACCGGGCAGCAATCCACCCATAGGTGCGCACCTCTCCGTAGGGGATCTCTGAAGCCACCCTCCAGACATCCCTCTGGAAGTCTGTATGCCCGGAGAGCTCCAACGGCACAGAGATTCGAACTGCTTTCCCTGAAAAATATCTTGTTAGGACATCAATCAGCTCAGCTAATTGCTTGTCAGGCACCGGAAATGGAGCGAGGTGGAGTCCTGTAGGTTGGATTAAGCGTAGTCCTGTAGCCTCACTTAACTGTAGGTTGGGTTCACTACGCTTAACCCAACCTACTAGGTCCGAGAGTATGATTTGTTGTAACTTTCCGTTATACCACCGGATCAAAATCTTCCCAAATTCTGTCTCCAAAGGGACTACCAGTCTTTTCTCAGCCATCGTCATTAGTCATTCTTCATTAGATTCTATGGTGTGAACCGACCACATTGTAGAGACGACCCGCCGGGTCGTCTCTACATAGGCAGGAGACAAGCACCGCTGTTCATTAGGGAAAGGGGTCTCTCAGTTCATCAGAGATAGCCTCGAAATATTTTATCAGAAGCTCCTCATATTCTCTGGGATAACCCTGCTTTAAGGCCTTTTGGAGTTCGTACCGGAGTAGATTCTTTCTCTCCCCCAGGTCCAGGGGCAAGGCTATCGACCCAGCGCGGGTACGGTCTTGACCCACCTGTGATTCCCTTTTTCGACTGAAATCTGCTTTTCTCAGCGATCTTTGAGCATCTAACAGCCGGGAGAGGATTCGCCGCTGCCGCTCTATGGTCTGTGGGGTCACCTGCCGTCTCTGGAGATCCCGGGCCACCTTCTCCATTTCCTGGCCTAACTGCCCGATTCTGCCCAGGATATCCCGTCTTGTTCCCATCCTCTGGGCAAGCCCCTCAACTGCCCCCTGCAAGGCCATCTGCTGGGCGGCCAGTGAGGCCAGAAGGGCCTGCTGCTGAGCGGAAAGGCCTTGTTTACCTTCAAACTGTTGGGCAGCTTGATTTAGCTGTTGCTGTTGCTGGCTTAACTGCTGTAGCTGCTGCAGCAATTGACTGAGCCCGGTTGCCGAGGGCGCTTGAGAAAGGGCAGAAAGAGACTGATACAACAAGATAGCAGTTCGGTTCAGTGCCCCCAGCGTCTCTTTTTGTCGCAATTTCAGCAGATGAGGATTTCTGGCCTCCAAGGCTGATATTGTCTCGTCTATTTTTCTGACTGCCAAGTTCAGAGAGTTTGTTATGCTATTGTTAATCCAGAAGCTTTTTCTCGCCACATCCTCCAGAGACTGGGTTACCACAGATGTGCCTTCTCGAAGCTCCTGTTGACCTTGCCCTATTTCTGCCAACCACGATTCCAGCGGAGATTCCACCTGGCGGTGGAGTGCTTCCTCCTGCCGCTGGGAGAGGTAAAGAAGGTCGTGTAGTGCTCTCGCTATTTTTGTGGCAATTGCGGCCTTGCAGCCTTTCAGTATTGCCTTCTGTAGATTTTTCAGTTCAGCCGAGAACTGATCCAGATCGTTTAAGATCCCCTCCTCCATTTGTTTTGCCTCAGTGGTTTTTCCGCTCTGCAAAAGGGAAACCGTCTGGTGCATCCTGGGCACTACGGCCTTCTCGTTCATGAATTGCAACTGAGATCCTATCTGCTTCCGCCAGGCAGGACAGAGCTCCTTCAGCCGCTCTAAGCTTTGCTCTATCCCCTCTGTATCCCTTTCTATCGCCTCCTGTTGGCCAGCCAATCTCTCTGTATCGGTCCCCGGCAGGGTGCTTTCTTTAAGCAGCTTCTGTCGCCTCACCAGCTCCTCTGCCTGTTTGACTACCGCGTCCATCTGCTGCTCTATCTGCAGTTGTTTTAGGATGGAGATGGTCCGTTCTATGCTTCTTTGAAGTTCCTCCTGGGAGAAACTAAATTCTTTGAGAGCCTGCTGAAGCTGTTGAGGAATGAGTTGTTCCATTGCTTGATGGAGTCTTTCTAATCTCTTTTTCATCTCGGGGGTGATGGTCTGTTCCAGCAAGTCTCTCAACTGCTCCAGCTTTTTCAGCGTCTCCAGGGTGATCAGGTCCCTTTTTCCCAATCGTTGGCTGATCTGATCAATCTGTTCTGAGATTCTGCTCAGTTCCGTTGCTATCTGTTCTTGGTTCCCTATGGCGGTCTGGAGTTCTCTTTTCTCATCCCAGGTGAGTTCCTGATGTTTCAGGGCCTTGCGTCGCAATTCCTCCAACCGTTCTCGGGTGGTCTGCAATTGTCGAACAATCTCCTCCATTGCGGCGATCTGTTCTGTCTGTTCCCCCTCGCTCCTGTTGAAGATCTCCTCAATGGTGGGGAAGTGCACCGCAAAGCGGCGGCTTTGGGCTGATTTAGGACCCGACAGGAAGTCGTTGTCGTAGACCCGAACCCAGTAGAAGAGGGAATCACCGGGCAGAAGACTCAAATGGTCCAGATCCCAGATGTACTGTTCTTGCACCCTCGCCTCGGAGGTAGAAGAGATAGGAATTTCCTCTCGATTGAGGGGGAGCGAATCTGCGCTTGCCTCGTGAAAGAGCAGCTCCATCTGGGAGAAACCGAAATCATCCACCGCTTCAATCTGGAGAGACAAAAGCATATCCTCAGCTAAGTCAGTATCCTGTCCAGGCTGGACAATCCTCACCGCCGGAGGTTTGTCCCTGAGGGCCTCGATGCGGTAACGGATAGGCTGGCGATTGTGTCTGCCCTGGGGGTCCGTAAGCTCAATATAGTATTGGTCATCCTCTTTGAGCAGTAGTTCTGTTTTTGCAAGGCGATGTTCCACCTCCATCGTCAACGGGGGACGGTGGTCAAATACTAACCTTGCTTTCTCCAACGGCTTGTTGGCCAAAACCTTAACAGAGACCTCAGTGCCGACCACTGCGGAGATGTGACCTGTGCTCTCCACTTTGCTTCCCAGACGGGTATAGGCAGGGAACCGATAGCGGAGGAAAATCTCCTTCACCGTCGGCAGTTCATAGACTTCTGCCCGGAACACCTGACTTTGTGCTCGTCCTGCCCGGACATAATAGTCTATGGAATCTCTGAGTTTATCAAAGGTGCAATAGAGGGTATCACAGTCAGGGTTGCCGGTAGGAAGGGTGGTTTTACTCCATTGTTCGGAGGCAGAGGAGAACGAACGGGAAAAAAGGTTCACCTCTGAGGGGATTTCTCCAGCAAGGATGATCTTTATCTTCAGATCCTCGCCTTTTGACAGGGCGGTATTCCCCGGGAAGACCTGGATAGTGACTTCGAGAGGGCGCACGGACTGGACTGAAGGGGAGAGACACCTTCCCAGCGCCTGCTTAAGAGCAGGGGAAAAGGCCACCAGAAGTAAAATCCACAGACAGCCAGCGGTGGCCGCAACCTTGAGGGATCTAAATAAAGGCTTTTTGTCAATTACCCGGCGAAAATCAATATTCTGGGCGATCTGCTCTGCCTGGAGCACTGTCTGTTCGATCATCTCCGGGGAATAGCCTTGGGGGTTTTCGGCCCGTTTTTCCCACAACTGAAGGGCTCCGATCAACCTCTGCTTGAACTGGGGGAAGTGGCTCTCAACTGTGAGGGCGAAGTGCTGCAGTCCCCTTTGTCTGAGAGGTGGGATTACGCCGTAAGCAAGGAAGACCAGGACAGTGCCCCCGGCCACTGTCAGTGTCAGAATGGTTCGGACAGAAGGAGAAAGCCAGAAAATTGTCTCAGCCAAGGCGAAAAGCAGTCCTAAACCGAGAAAAAAGAGGGCAGCAAGAGAGAGTCCCCGCAGACATTTTACCACTCTCCAGCGGCGGCGCAGGCTCAAGAGAGCTCTATTTAAATCCCTGTATGCTCGGTCGGCCGAATTTGCCATTTTATTCCTTTGTTCTCCGGAAGGCTAACCACAGAGACCCCAGCGGAGCGGAGCCGTAACCCAAGAAATCAACCGCGGAATACGCGGATTTCACGGATCCCAAGGCATAAATCTCGTCAGAAAAAGAAAGTTTCGCGGCTTTGCAGTACAGAGATCTCAGAGAAAGGGGAGGTCACAGAGACAAAATCCTGTTTTTCTAGTTTAGAATATAAAGTGATAGTGCTGGAAAATCAACAGAAAAGTGAACAAGAGCTCCTTTGGCCCTCAGTTTCGAGACGGCGATGATTTTCTGGGAGGAAAAATTTCTCCAGTACAATGGAAATATCTTGACAAAGCGAAAAAAATTATGTAATATGTAAGTTATTCCTCCCGGATGGCAACACAGTTTCCAAAAAGACATCTTCCGGTTAAGACCTTCACCGACCGGGGCAAGGAGAACTTCGGGGACACTACCTGAAAGGCTATAGGACCTTAGACTTCAAGAAACCTATTCCTATGGGGCGATTAGCTCAGTCGGTTAGAGCGCCACGCTCACATCGTGGAGGTCACTGGTTCGAGTCCAGTATCGCCCACTCTGTGGGGAATAAACACACGGTTTTCTTCAAGGAGGGCCATAACAAGTTGCTTCCTTTATATATCAACCCTGTGAAAATTAGGAAGATAATCTTGTTTACAGAAAGACAGGAAACAAAGATTCTTGCCCTGACTGATTTAAACAAGGATGGAACATTCAAAGAGTGCACTTCAAGTGCACTTTTTTATTAGGGAACTAATCCAGGCAAGGAGGAGTATAAATAATGAAAGAGCAGTTGGCCGTACTTTCGAAACTACAGAAGATTGACATTCAGATCGACAGGCTGGAGAAAACCAAAAGTGAATATCCTGCTGCTATCTCTGCAGCCCAGCAGCAGCTTGAACAGAGCAGAAGAGACCTGCAAGCCCAAAAGGAGGAGAAAGAGGAGGCAGAAAAGAGAAGACGTCATCTGGAAAGAGACCTGGAGGTGGCTACTGAGCATCTGGAAGCCTCCCAGCAGAGATTTGCCGAGGTCAAGACAAACAAGGAATACGAAGCACTGCAACGAGAAATCGATACTTGGAAACAGGTGGTAAGCGAAACTGAAACACAGATTCTTAAAACTATGGCCGAGACCGAACAGTTGACCGAAAAGATACTCACCGGCGAACAGAGACTGAAGGAAGAAGAAGAACTGAAACAAAAGCAGATATCAGAATTTCGGGCCAAACTGGAACCGACAGAGGCAGAGATCAACAATTATAAGCAAGAGAGAGAACAACTTACCAGTAGGGTTGACAGAAATTTGCTTTCCAACTACGAGAGAATTCGCAAAGGCAAAAGGGGATTTGCGGTAGTACCTGTTAATAGGAAGGCTTGTGGGGGATGTTTTAAACAGCTCCCGCCTCAAAAAGTGGTGGAAATCAAGAAAGGCAACAGACTGATCACTTGCGACAGTTGTGGAAGGATACTTGTTTGGGATGAAACTGCGGAGTGACTCTTTTTTAACAGCATACATAGATGGAGCTTCCCGAGGAAATCCAGGTCCGGGAGCAATAGGGGTGATAATTGAAAAAGAGCGCAGACCTCTGTTGGAGTTGAGTCAGTATATAGGACATACTACCAATAATGTGGCCGAATACACCGCTTTAATAACCGCCATAGAGGAAACCTTAAGATTGGGTGGCGAACATCTTCACGTCTTCTCCGACAGTCAACTGGTAGTAAGACAGATGGACGGCAGTTATAAGGTGAAGAGCCCTAATATTGTGCCTCTGTTTCAGCGTGCCAGTACCCTTTGTCAGAGATTGAAAAGTTTTCACATCGAACACATCGAAAGAGCCGTTAACAGCCGGGCAGATGATCTGGCTGACCGAATTGTTAGACACTACCAATCTGGGAAATCCAACCTAAGGAGGAGCCAAAGTAGGCCGGGTGGTCGCTCTGCTGGTTCAACCAGTGGGGAGGAAAGTCCGGGCTCCGCAGGGCAGGGTGGTCGGTAACACCGACGGGCAGTGATGCCACGGAAAGTGCCACAGAAAATATACCGCCCCGCACCTTTCAGACTTCAGAAAAAGGAGAAAGCTATTCTCTTAATGTTGATTCTCTCGTAAGAAGTCTAAAATCTGACGCGGAGACGCAAAGGCGCAGAGAAACATAATTATCTGATAATTAAAAGTATCTTCTTTCTTTGCGTCTTTGCGACTTCGCGTTGAAAATCAATGGTGGAGACTTTTTACGAGGCAATCAATGTTGATTCCTTAGTAAAAAGGTGCGGGGTAAGGGTGAAAAGGCGAGGTAAGAGCTCACCGTTTCGGTGGTAACATCGGAAGCATGGCAAACCCCACCCGGAGCAAGGCCAAATAGGAGAGGAGAGGTGGCCCGCCTCGTTTTTCACTCTCGGGTAGGCCGCTTGATCCCTATGGCAACATAGAGACCAGATAAATGGCCACTCTCGACAGAACTCGGCTTACAGGCCTGCTTTGGCTTCCCAACTGCCAAACACTCGGAGAAATGCCCGCTTTTCGGACTGAACCAATAAGGCAGTTCGCAAACAACACAATATCTTCCAAATACGAGGAGGGAGAAGATGAAACCTTTATGGAACAAAATTAAGAAGGGATTCCAGACTGGCGTCTCCGTTACTGTGGAGAAAACAGAGGAGTTGAGCAGGATCGGTAAGCTTAAACTCGACATCGCTGCCATCAGGCGAGAACTGACTCGCACTTTCACTCAACTGGGGGAAACCATCTATCAGAGGGCGGCCGAAGAGAAGAAGCCAGAGCTTTGGGGCGATGAGGAGGCTAAGACTCTGATAGAGAAAATAGACTCCCTAAAACTGAGCATAAGAGAAAAAGAGAACGAACTGGAGAAAATACGAGAGGAGAAAGAAAGACAGAAGACAGAAAGCGAGACCGCAGAATCTTCCACCTGAGAAAGAATCCTGGAACTTAAATCTGCTCTGGGCGTTTAATAGAACAAACAGAGAAAACCAAATGCTGAACTATAAGTAACTCCAAAATGTACTGGGAATAAAGGAGAAAAGCGAGATGAAACAGAAGGTGTCGGAGATTAAGAACTATGCGATCGTCGCCTCTATTGCGGTTTTGTTCACTTTCGTAGGGATAATCATCGCTTCCGGATTAGGGAGAACGCCTGTAGTCCACACTGAACCTTCTGCAGAGGAAGGGATGCTACAGGAGACTGCGGTCGCCACCAGCCAAAGTCCCTTCGGGTTGGCCATCCGAGAAGTGGGACCTGCTGTGGTCTCAATCACTGCTCAAAAGGTGGTAAGGGTGAGAGTCCCCGATTTCCCCTTTGAGTTCAAAGGCCCGTGGGAGAACTTCTTCCAGCCCTTCCGTGATCCGGAATTAAAGAAGGAGAGAAAACAACACCAGAAAACTCTCGGCTCGGGATTTATTGTGGACAAAGAGGGACATATATTGACCAATAATCATGTGATCGCTGGAGCCGAAGGGATTTCGGTTAAGTTGTCTGACAAAAGGGAACTCAAGGCAGAAGTCATCGGAACAGACCCGGAAACGGATGTGGCGCTGATTAAACTGAGAATAGACGAAGAGATTCCTGACCACGAGATAGCGAAATTAGGTAATTCCGATAAGATCGAGGTTGGCGACTGGGTGGTGGCGCTGGGGAATCCCCTGGGACTTGAAAAAACGGCCACACACGGAATAGTGAGTGCGAAAGGGCGATCTGGTCTCTCGTTTCAGGGCGGAACACCCAGTTACCAGGATTTCATCCAAACTGATGCTGCTATCAACTATGGCAACAGTGGCGGCCCCTTGGTGAATATAAAGGGAGAAGTGATCGGCATCAACACCGCTATCACCGGGAATATGCAGGGGCAAAATTTCGGTTTTGCCATACCCATCAATATGGTCCACAGGGTGATGAAACAGCTTATGGTCAAAGGTAAAGTGGTGCGGGGCTACTTGGGTATGACGCCAAATGAGATAACCTCTGATCTGGCAGAGGCAATAGGCCTCTCTGCCACTGAAGGGGTTCTGGTAGCCACAGTCGAACCTAACACGCCGGCAGAGAAGGGGGGGCTGAAGATAGGAGATGTCATTATCCGGTTTGCTGGGGAGAAGATAACGACTGTTAAGCAGTTCCGGATGCTGGTCGCCAACCATGCACCGGGGGAGAAGGTGAAGATGACGGTTATCCGCAACGGCAAAAAGAGGGAGCTCAGCTTTACCCTGAGCGATCGGGCGCAATATCTGAAGTTGGCGACTGGTGAGTCGGAAGGTGAAGAAACCCAGGCCTGGATGGGAATGGAAGTGACCAGTGTCAAAAGCGATGTTGCCCGCTCAATGGGAATAAAAGAGAAAACCGGGGCGTTGGTCATCGGGGTAGAAGACCGCAGCCCCGCCGAAGAGAAAGGAATAAGGCCGGGGGATGTTATCCTTCAGGTAGGTCACTATCAGATTGAGGATTTAGAAGATTATCAACAAGCTATCCAGCAGCTGAAAGACAGTGAAAAACCTATCCTGTTCTTGATAAAACGAGGCACATGGACCCGCTTCGTTGCACTCGAGGAAGAGCAATAAACAGCGATGAGATAGATAATTATGAAATCTGTTTGTGTCTGTCTAAACCAATGCTGTCTTTAATCTGTTTAGATCAATAAAGGGGAGTGAGATAAGGGTGTCTAAGCTGATAAAGAAACCGTATGTAACTGAAGATCGCTCTCTGGAGCAGTATTTGCAGGAAATCGGGAAAATCGACCTATTAAAACCGAAAGAGGAAATACAACTGGCTAAAAGAGTCAGAGCTGGAGATGAGGAGGCTTTGAAGCAATTAGCCCAGGCAAACCTGCGCTTTGTGGTTAGCGTGGCTAAGCAGTATCAAAATCAGGGCTTACCTTTAAGCGATCTTATCAATGAAGGTAATGTGGGGCTGATCAAGGCCGCAAAGAGGTTTGATGAAACCAGAGGTTACAAATTCATCTCTTATGCTGTCTGGTGGATCAGGCAGGCTATACTGCAAGCCCTGGCCGAGCAGTCCAGAATAGTCCGGCTGCCACTAAACCGAGTGGGGGCCCTGCACAAGATCGGAAAGGCCTCCTCAGAATTGGAACAGGAGTTTGGCAGAGAGCCAAGTGCCGATGAAATCGCTGAAGAGCTGGATATGACTGAGCACGAGGTTATGGACACACTCAAGATCTCCAGCCGCCACCTCTCTCTGGACGCTCCCTTCAGTGAAGGGGAAGATAACAGTCTCCTGGATGTTCTCTCAGATGGGATTCAGCCATTGCCCGATGAAAATCTGATGACCAACGCTCTCAGGGATGATATCAAAAGGGCACTTGGCACTTTGAGCAAACGGGAAGCCAAGGTCATAAGCCTCTATTTCGGCCTGGATGGAAAACAGGCGCTTACCTTAGAGGAGATAGGAGTGAGATTTAAACTAACCAGGGAGAGAGTCCGTCAAATTAAGGAAAAGGCTATACGACGCCTAAGACATGCCTCCCGAAGTCGCCTCCTTAGAACTTATCTCCATTAAATCCTCGCTATCTTTTGAAACCGTGATGATCGGCCTCATCACGGTTTTTTTTGCTGCCATTTTGGTATCGGCCAAATTAGAAAATCTAATATTCAATAAAACTGAAAAAAAAACCTTGACAATATTTCTCAGAAACTGTATTTTATTAGAAGTTGAATTCTCAACATCTTTACTTAATAGGAGGGTAGTGTGAATAAGGTATTAGAGACGATTCTCACTACGGGAGTGATAGCGGTACTGCGGGCAAAGTCCTCTGCTGAGCTGATAAATGTCGCCCAGGCTCTCTCAGACGGCGGAGTGAGAGCTATTGAGGTAACAATGACCACTCCCGGAGCGCTTAAGGTGATCGAAGGAGTCTCTGAACATATGGCTGGTGAAGTGACAGTGGGAGTCGGTTCGGTCCTGGATGCGGAGACAGCCAGAGCAGCTATACTTGCCGGGGCTCAGTTTGTGGTAGGGCCTGTGCTCAACGAAGAGGTGCTCCGGCTTTGCAGGCGATACAGCAAGGTTGTCTGTCCGGGGGCATTCACTCCCACGGAGATACTCAGGGCATGGGAACTGGGAGCGGATATAGTGAAGGTTTTCCCTGCTACTGTCTTAGGTCCGAAATATTTCCGGGATGTGTTAGCACCGTTGCCCCAGGTAAGGCTCCTGCCTACCGGGGGAGTGAGTGTAGAAAATGTTGCTGATTTCATCCATGCCGGTGCCTGTGCTGTAGCGGCTGGAAGCTGCTTAGTGGATAAAAAAGCTGTAGCTGCGAAAAAATGGGGGGTACTTACCGAAACGGCTAAGAAGATGATTGCCGAGGTAAAAAGGGGACGGGAAAAAACGAATAAGTGAAACATTAACTCCATGAATTAAGGAGATGGTAAATGGCAAAAGGAACCGTAAATAAGGTTATCCTTATCGGACGCTTGGGGGCAGACCCAGAGTTGAAATACACCCCCAGTGGGGCTGCAGTTGCTAATTTCAACATAGCAACTGACGATGTTTGGACAGACAAAAAGACAGGGGAAAAACAGGAGAGAACAGAGTGGCACCGCATCGTTGCCTGGAGTAAACTGGCAGAGATATGCGGCGAGTATTTGAAAAAGGGCAGCCGGGTCTACATTGAAGGTAGACTCCAAACCAGGTCCTGGGAAGACAAGAACGGTGTGAAGAGGTACACCACTGAGATCGTAGCCCAACAGATGCAGATGTTAGATGCCAAAGGAGCTGCTCCCGCTGAAGTTGCCGCCCCTCCTGCTGAGGAAGAAGCACCAGAGGGAGAGAAAGAGAACCTGCCCTTTTGAGCCCTCCAGGAGTTCAAGCGAAAACGGGGATAGACACTGTGTCTCTCCCCGTTTTTAAAATCAAAGGACAAAGGGAGATAAAAATGGAGAAGATTGGGATATTGACCAGCGGAGGTGACTGCTCTGGTATGAATGCAGCTATTCGAGCAGTAGTAAGATGCGCTATATATCACGGCCTGAACGTAAGCGGGATAAAAAGAGGATTCGAGGGACTTATCCAGAATCAATTAGTAGAAATGGATCTAAACAGCGTGGGGGGCATCATCAACCACGGTGGCACTATTCTGGAAACTGCCCGTTGCCCAGAATTTAAAACAGAAGCAGGGACGAAAAAGGCAGTTGGTACCTTAAAAAAACATAGAATTGAGGGATTAGTGGTCATCGGAGGAGATGGCTCTTTCCGAGGTGCACACGAATTGAGCGCCAAATGGTCAGTGCCTACTATCGGAGTGCCAGCTACCATAGACAACGACATGGCAGGCACAGATTACGCCATCGGATTCGACACCGCGGTAAACACCGCCTTGCAGGCCGTCGATAAGATCAGGGATACTGCCTCTTCTCTTAGGCGGCTCTTTGTAGTGGAAGTAATGGGCAGACAGGCAGGATTTATAGCCCTGGAGACCGGACTTGCCGGAGGCGCCGAAGAAGTGCTCATTCCCGAAAAAGATACCGATCTGGAGAAGATGTGCAAAAAGATAGTAAAGGGTTATCAGAGAGGAAAACGCTCAAGCATTGTCATCGTAGCCGAGGGAAACGAATCAGGAGGGGCGTTCAAAATAGCGCAGCAGATAGGGGATAGAACCGGTTTTGAAGTGAGGGTTTCCGTGCTCGGTCATCAACAGAGGGGTGGATCGCCTACTGCTTTAGATAGAGTGCTTGCCTCCAGATTGGGGGCCGCTGCTGTGGAGCAACTGGTTAAGGGTAACACCGATAAGATGGTGGGGATTATCTCCAATCAGGTAGAGGTCTCTAATCTCGACTACGCCTGGAGATTCCAGAAACAGGCAAACCTGAGCCTGCTTAGACTAATCGAAGTCCTCTCTATCTGAATTGTCACGGAACTGCTTTTCATAGAGAGTTCGGTAGAGTCCACTCTCTTCCATCAGCTGCTGGTGAGAGCCCTGTTGAACGATCCGTCCGCCGTCTAAGACAACAATCCGGTCGGCGTTCTGCACAGTGGAGAGCCGGTGGGCGATTACTATGGAGGTTCGCCCTTTTATCAGGTGCGTGATCGCTTCCCGCACCAGCAGTTCTGCCTCGGTGTCCAACGCAGATGTGGCCTCGTCGAAGATCAACAGGGCCGGATTTTTCAGTATGGCCCGGGCAATGGCCAGCCTCTGCCTTTCCCCCCCAGAGAGCCTGACGCCTCGGTCGCCTATCAATGTCTGATACCCCTGGGGCAGCTTCAGGATAAAATCGTGGGCATTGGCCGCCTTAGCTGCTCGCATCACTTCCTCTTCGAGTATTTGAGGGGTGCCGTAGGCGATGTTGTTCCAGACCGTGTCGTTGAAAAGTATCGTCTCCTGAGTGACAATTCCCATTAAACGGCGAAGCGAGCCGATCTCGATCTTCCTGATGTCTGTTCCGTCTATCTCTACTTTTCCCTGATAGGGGTCGTAAAATCTGGGGATTAAGTCCACTAAGGTTGATTTACCCGAACCGGTAGGTCCAACCAGCGCCAGCGTCTCTCCTGCCTTTATCTCTAAATCAATGCCCTTCAATACATCATTCCCATCCTCATACCAGAACCAGACATCTACAAATCTGATCCTCTCTGTGATATCCGTTATGCGGATCGCTCCATCGCTGTTCTGAATGGAGGGACGGGTATCCATAACCTCAAATATTCTTTCTCCAGCAGCCAGTCCTTCCTGAATCTGGTTGTTAGCCCGTCCCAGTCGCTTCAGAGGGTCAGTTAGGCAGAACAGAAACGCCAGAAAGCCGATAAACTCCTTTGGGGCTAACAATCCGCCTTCCAACACTTGAAGGCCGCCGTAGAACAACAGCAGCAGTCCCACTGCTGTCCCCCAGAATTCGGTCACCGGCGATGACAACTTTGCCACTCTAATGCGTTTCCTGACTGTACTAAAGTACCGCTGGGTCGCTCGACGGAACTTGGCGATCTCAAACCTCTCCATGGCAAAGGCTTTCACCACTCTAATCCCAAAGATCGTCTCCTGCAGGACCGAGGTTATATCCGCCATTCTCCCCTGGGAACGGGCACTGTATTTCCGAAGTTTTAGTCCGATTTTAGCAATAATCCACAGAGTTACAGGCAGCACCGCTATCACGAATAAAGTCAGCTTCCAACTGAGGATAAGAAGAATCCCCAGATAGAAAATGGCCAGGAAAAGGTCTTGAACCAGGGTGGTGAAGATCACCCGGAGACTTCGATTGAGGACCCCTACATCGTTGGTTACCCGGGAGATTAAAACCCCAGCCCGGGTCTTGTCAAAATAGCCCAAGGGCAGATCCTGGAAGTGCCCATAGAGGCTGTTCCTGAAATCTCTGGCCACTCCTTCCTCCACATGAACTATCAGATATGCGTGGAGGTAGCCGAAGAGGTTTTTCAAGAAAACGGCCAACGCCAGAACCAGACAGAGGTGCTTCAGGGTCTGCCTCTTCGTCGCTCCCCCGATTAGCTGATTCGTCTTGCTTTCAAGTTTTAACTTCAACCTCTCTAAGAAGGGAATCTTAGGTTTCAAGTTCCCATTCTCTATCTGCTTCTGTTCAGGTACCTGGGATTTGCTGAGCAGGTTTTCAGTCTGAGGGTTTTTAATGACTGTTCCCGGGGATGAGAAGATGGTTTCCACAAAGGGCATAGCCATCCAGAGGCTTACGCTGCTCAACAGGGCAAAAAAGACCGCAGACACTATTGAACCCAACAGACAGAGCCAATAGGACCTAACACGGGCTAATATTCTCAGAAAAGTCTTCATTTTTGGTTAACCGCCTTATTCAGGGTTTCTCTCACCTTTTTGACACCAATTATCTCTATCTCTCCAACCCCGTTCCACTCTTTTAGATTCCCTTGGGCCAGTAGGCATCTTTTGAATCCCAGTTTCTGGGCCTCCCTGATCCTTCTCTCCACCTGGCTTACCGGACGTACTTCACCACCCAACCCTATCTCTCCTATGGCCACCGTGTAGGGGTCGACAGGCAGGTCCCGGAAGCTGGAGGCGATAGCCAGGGCGGCGGCCAAGTCTGCCGAGGGTTCTTCTATTCTCAATCCACCCGTTACTTTCAGAAAAATATCCTGGGACCCCAAGTGAAGGCCTACCCTCTTTTCCAGCACAGCGATGAGGATCGAGAGTCGCCTCTGCTCTAAACCGGTAGTTACTCGCTGGGGGTAACCAAAGTTGGTTGGACTCACCAGGGCCTGGATTTCTGCCAGAAGGGGTCTGGTTCCCTCGATGCTGCAGGCTATGGCACAGCCGGGCTCCCCTTCGGACCTATCCGCCAGAAACACCGCCGAAGGGTTCTCTACCCCTACCATCCCCGACTCTCGCATCTCAAATACACCGATCTCATTGGTGGAGCCAAACCGATTCTTGACCGCCCGCAGAATACGGTAGCAGTGGTGCTGATCTCCCTCCAAATAAAGGACTGTGTCCACCATGTGCTCCATTACTTTAGGGCCGGCTATGCTTCCCTCTTTGGTGACATGTCCGATCAGAAAGACCGGCAGACCCGTCCGTTTGGCCAACTGGGTCAGCAGACCGGTAGACTGCCGCACCTGGGCTATACTCCCTGCCGAGCTCTCCAGTTGTGGACACTGCACTGTCTGCACGGAATCAACAATTAACAGCGAGGGAGAGAATTTCTCAATGTAAGAGATGATCTTCTCTAAGTCGGTCTCTGCTAACACAAAAAGGTTGGGAGTCACGCAGTCAACCCGTTCGGCTCGCATTTTGATCTGTCTTGCCGACTCCTCCCCTGAGACGTAGAGCACTTTCGCGTTGTTGGAACTTAGTTCTCCGGCGACCTGAAGCAAGAGAGTTGATTTGCCAATACCTGGGTCTCCCGCCACCAACACCACCGAGCCGGAAACTATCCCTCCACCCAGAACCCTATCGAACTCCGATACCCCCGTCTGCTGGCGGGGTTCTCCTTCGGTGACCACCTGGGTGATCGGAGTCGGCGGCTCGCTGGAGAAACGGCCAGGCCCTATTTGCGGCTCTGGTACCTC
>DAOVDP010000045.1 GCA_030669445.1 Candidatus Latescibacterota bacterium
ATATGCCAAGGTAGTGAACATCGCTGTTTCGGGAGTAGGCCTGGAAGAACAACCCCTAAGGGAACTTCGGGATCTGCTGGGAAACCATCAGGGAAAATGCCGGGTGGTAATCCACCTTGAAGGCAATACCGGTAAGGAATTTGCGATAAGATCAAAGAGCCTGCTGGTTTCTCCCTCAGATAAGCTTTTGTCAAAGCTGAGGGACACATCGGTAGTGGGAAAAATATGGCTGGGGTGATGAGCAGATTGTATTAGGTAGATAACTTTATAAAACACCTGTTGCTTCAAGCTCAGAGAGTAATCCCTTCAGTTGTTCAGAAGTGAGGGGCTTGAATGGCGGCCTGTGCTCTCCACAATCGAAGCCCATTTTTTTTGCCGAGACCTTCCAGGCGGGAGAACCGTATTTGAGCAGCACTCTCACCACCCTGTTGACCTGGGTTTGAAGTTCCCCTGCCTTCTGGATCTCCCCTGCCTGGAATGCCTGATATATCTCTACAAATTTGCCTGGGAGGAGATTTTGGGTTGATCCTATAGAGCCCCTGGCGCCCATAGCTAAAGCCGGCAGAAACATCTCATCAGCTCCGAACAAAACAATTCCTCTCTTCCCCATCTCTCCTGCTATAGTGCCCATCTCAAACAAGTTATAACCCGTATATTTCATACCAATGAAGGTTTCCATTTTAGATAGAATGGAGAGATGCTCCGGCATCAAACCTATTTTGGTGGCCGCAGGAATATTGTATGCCAGAAATGGGAGGGAACAAGTGCTGGTAATGATTTTGTAATGATAGAATGTGCCTTCGATGCCTACAGGGTAGTAAACAGGTGGGGTGCTGGAGATAGCGTCGGCAGCGATTTTCTCGGCGTGATGCGCCAAACTGGCGGCTATATCGCTGGAGATATGGCCTACATGGACAATCACTTTACCCCTATCCCTTGTCTCTTCGACCACGACCTCGGCCACTCTCTGGCGCTCCTGTGGACTCATCAGAAATCCCTCACCGGTGCTGCCACACACAAAAAAGCCATGTAAGCCCTGCTCAAGTTGGTAATTAACCAACCGCCTCAGAACCGCCTCGTTGAGTTCCCTCTTCTTATCGAAAGGTGTTAGGATTGCCGAATACACCCCCTCGAAACTTTCTATCTGCTCGACAGTGAATCGCATCTATCTCTCCTCCAATTGAAACCCCCGGATTAAAGAAAAATAAGGGAGCAAGGAGAACACATTTGGCTTCTTTTCCCTCCGCTCCCTTATTCCTCTGTTTGTCCTCTATTCATTCACTTAGCGTAAGCACTGGCCACCTTTTTGATAGCCTTAGCTATAAGGCGCATATCTTCCTCTTCCAGGGTGGGGTACACCTGAACTATGAAGGTGCGTTCTTCCAGCCAGGCGGCGTTGGGACAGTAAACCTTGTCGTAGGCAACCGATTCAGGGGCGGTGTACTCCTCAGAACGGAAGGGAAATTTGAACCGGCCAAATCCGTTGTGCTCCTGGTAGGCGCGTTCCTTGTAAGACTGAGGCCAGAATTCCCGCCAGGCCGGCACCCCCTCGGCCACAATCGCCTCCAAAAAGGTCTTCTTATCACAGCTCAGCCGCTCGAGATTTAACACAACTGGGAAAACATAAAACCCGTTAACCTTTTCCTGATTGTGCACAGGTAAATACTGAATTTGAGGCAAATCGTTAAGCTCGGCGATCAAGATTTCCCCATTCCTCCGTCTGCGGGGTAGGTTCCAGGAATCCAGCCGTTCCATCTCCTTCACCCCAATGGCCGACTGCATCTCGGTCATTCGGTAGTTAAAACCTATTATCTTATGAATATAAGGTAGAGCTCCCTCCATTTCCAGAAGACTTAGCCTTTTTTCTACATCGTATCCGTGGTCACGGAAGGAGCGGCATCGCCAGGCAACCTCTTCATTATTGGTGGTAACCATCCCTCCTTCCCCGCCGGTGGTGAAGGTCTTGTTCTGACAGAAACTGAAAGCGCCTACATCCCCAATGTTCCCCACCTTCTTGCCCATGTAAGTGGCACCGTGGGCTTCGGCACTATCCTCAATTACATAGAGGCTATACGTTTTGGCAATCTCCATAATCTCATCCATCTCGCAGACATTGCCGTAGAGATGTACAGGGATAATCACCCGAGTGCGAGGGGTGATCTTCTTCTTTATATCCTCCGGGTCGATGCAATGGTCTTCTCTTTTAACATCAGCGAAGACAGGAATGGCACCGGCTTGAACCACGCAGAACGATGAGGCAATAAAACTGTAAGGAGTGGTGATCACTTCATCTCCCGGGCCAATACCCAGACCCCCCAGAGCAGTGTGTAAAGCACTGGTACCATTAGTGGTAGAGATAGCAAATCTCACCCCATTCCAGTCGGCCCACCTTCTTTCAAACTCCATTCCCACCTTCCCTGTCCAGTAATTTACCTTACCGGTTTTCAAGGGCTCCACAGCAGCTTCAATAATCTCTTCAGTGAATTGAGGCCACCCGGGCAAAGTCTTCTCAATAGCCGGTTTTCCTCCAGTGATAGCTAATTTTCCTTCCACTTTGAGTCCCCTTTCTACTTGGAAAGTTTACATGTCCTTTGAATCAAATTGACAGACAAGGACACGTGCAGTTCTCTGTTATCTAAGTTTCCCTTTTTCTCTTACTATATGGATGTTTTATTGATATACCCTTTTATCCAGCTCTCTTCAACGGCAGTCAAGAACGATATTCAGTGATAATGCTCATCAATTGAACAGTTTAACAATACCCTTAAAATACTCAGCAATCCCAACGACATCGGCTCCGACGCTTATATACTGGTAACCCATGTCTACAAGTTCCTTTAAATTGTCTGGACCACCAACAGTACCAGCAAACTTGCTATGCCTTTGGCATACTTCAGCAATTCGTTTCCGCGTCTCTGATATCTTGGGATTAAGCCAATCTCCTGGGAAGCCAATTCCCTGGGAAAAATCCCCTGGTCCAAAGAAGATAATATCTATTCCCTCAACTCCTGCAATCTTTTCAAGATCAGCAAGGGGTTCAGGATCTTCTATCTGAACACAAACAAATCGTTCCCTGTTTGCCTGCTTTATGTACTCAACAGTATCTATCATACAATAGTCACCATCTGCATTTCCTCCATCAAGAGGGCGTCTGCCTATGGGATGAAACCGTGTTGTCTTCACAATAGATTTTGCCTCTTCGTAGCTCATTATGTGGGGGATCATTATCCCTGTGGCATCAAGTTCAAGGGGTTTTATATAATCGCTGTATGACCCCTTTGCTACTCTCACTATAACATCTGTATCGTAAATCTTGGCTGCCCTTACCTGATTTTCCACTGTTCCCCAATCTGTCGGCACATGCTCCATATCAACCCACACAGAATCAAACCCAATCATAGCGGCGATCTCTGAGACTCTGGGATCCAGGAGATTCAGCTTCACACAGCTTGCAACCTTTCCAGAACGCAGTTTCTCCAGAACTCTACTTCTTCTCATTACCATATTGTCCACCCACCATCCACAATGATACAGAAACACCAGGAAGAGGAGTATTGACCCTAATCCCATCCTTTGCCCAGTGCAACAAAATATAGTCTAAAGAACCTCTAAAAGTCAAGGAGAAATTCTCACAGTTGAGTACGGGGCTCCTGTAGGGGCAACCCTCCGTGGTTGCCCAATCAATATCAGGCTCAGGGCAGGCACGGGGGCCTGCCCCTACGAAAATATGCCTATGTTGCTTATCAGGCTCAGGGCAGGCACGGGGGCCTGCCCCTACAAGAATATGCCTATGTTGCTTTATCTCCCAAAAGTTGCTGCGAAATACCACCATTGGCTAATAAAGAGGTCAAATAGTTCTACGCCTCTCCTTTTCCGGGTTTACTTCCTATCGGCCGTGGTGGTAAAAGCAACTGCCATCTCTGCTGCCAGCAAAATCAGGGCCAGCAGCAGGCACTCTCTCCAAACCTCTCTCCCGAATCTGGATCGCTCGACCTCCTTTTCTAAATCTTCTTTCCCTGGGATCACTTTGAAGGCAACATCCCCCAAAAGCGTCTTGATCTGCCTTTCGGTTATCTTTTGGGGTGCCGACTCTCTGGTATCCACATTCACCGCTATCTGTTCCACCTCTCTGTTCTGACTGAAGAGTCTCCAGATGCCGGGAACCTCAACCCCGCTCAGACGCCATCTCATTCCCCCTGGCCATGGTACTGGAAACAGGTTCACTCGATTTCCCATCGGATCCTGGCATTCCACTGGGCTTTCTAATTCTCCAAATTCCCTTTCGATAGGCTCTCCTATCCGCTGCAGCTCTTCCGGAAGAACAGTTGCCAAATACTGGACAATGCGATAAAAAAGAGGGGCAAATATCCCCTTCACAGGCAAATCCGTCCATTCCAGGTCAACTGCACTGGTAAATAGAATAATCCTGCCTTTGCCCAGTTTAGACTCGCATAGGGCCGGACTACCTTGGTTGTACCAAACAATCGGTTCCACCTGGGGAGAGGAAACCGTTTGATAAATGGAGTAAAATCGGGGAGAATCTATCCGCTCTTTCTGCAGTAATTCTTTCAGAACAGGGTGAGAAAAATCGACTTTGCCAAAGGAATAATATGAACTCCTCCCGCCAGTGATGCCCAGAAGCTTGCCCAATCTGATCTGGGAAAATCGAGGAAGAAGCTGTTGGTTGTAGAACTCCTTGTCCACTTGTGGGCCCAAGCAGATCAGCAGACCTTTGCCCCGATTCACACTGGCCCGAAGCTGTTCTACCTGCCACTGGTTCAGATGCTGGACATTGGCCAGGATGATAACATCGTTCTCTTCAATCTGCTGTAGAGAGACTTTCTCCTCAGTAGTGGAGGTAGCTTGCATGAAGGACTCTTTTGAACCTGAGGGATTAAGGGCTCGGCTGAGAAAGTGGGTGTCAGCCTCCTCGTCCCCCACTAACAGGACCTTCACCCTTACAGGAATGGAAACGGAGAAATACCTGCGGTTGTCAACTGAGAGCCTGTCGGGTTCTATCTCCACATAGCCGGAGAGCACCCCGGTTTTCTCTGGGACCACCTGGAACAGCGCCCGTTTTGTCTGACCAGCTCTTATATTCAAAGTCACCTGGGACAGGCGCTCGCCGTCGAGATAAAGGCAGAGCAACAAATCCCGGACATCGCTCTTCCGGTAATTGGTCACCTGAACCTCAAACTCGATCTGTCCCTTCACGCTCAAAATCTGCTTGGGTACAGTTACCCGCTCAACGCTTACATTCTCTTCCTGGGCAGCTTCAACAGGCAGAAGATAGAGAGAAATCCCTTTAAGTTCCGCAGAAACTCTCTCTTTTGGGAGGCCCCTCCAGCCGTTCTCTTCCATATCTGTCAGCAGAAATATCTCCTTGTGGGGATTTTCTGAACCATTAAGGAGCTTTGACGCCTTTTCCAAAGCGCTTGACACATCTGTAGCCCGATAGGAGAGCTGAAGGTTTAGGATAAAATCGCGGATTACGGAAAACGCTGACTCCTCATCCCCTATTTTCCATTGTTTGGCCACCGGGGGACGATCAGCAAAGGGCAACAAAACCACCTCGTCGCCCGGTTTCAAAAGGCCAATTAGCTCTAAAACCCTCTGTTTGGCTAAGTCGAACACCCTGCCCCTGGGAGTCTCAAATCCCATACTGTAGGAGTTGTCCAAGAGGATCGCCGCCGTGGTGGGAGTGCTGCTGCCTACAAAGGATAGAGTCGTTCTGAGAACGGGTCGGCTGAAGGCCAGGATAAGGAAAATAATAATCAAAGTGCGTAGAACCAGTAGAAGCCACTGCTGCACCTTCACCCGCCGCATCCTCTTTTTCTGAAGCTGCTGGAGGAAAACAACACTACTTACCTCTACCTTCTTAAGTCTCCTCCGAGTGAGTAGGTGGATCAAAATAGGCAGCAGGGCTGCCATTAGGGCAGGAAGAACAGCGGGGTTGAGAAATGCTATGTTGTGCATTATAGAAGTTAACCAAGCTTTTTTCGCTTTGCCAGATATCTGAACAGGGCGGTGTCGAACTCCTCGGAGCTGTCCAAGAGTGCATAATCAATCAGGCTGTCGCGACAATCCCGACGGTATTTCTCTATCAGGTCAGACATCATGGTACGATAGTTGTTTCGGATATGCCAGGGCTGGGTGATCACCTCTTGACCAGTCTCCATATCCACAAATGTCGACTCGGCCTCAAAATCGAAGTCTCTCTCCCTTGGATCCAGCACATGGAAGACGATCACCTCGTGTTTGCGATGGCGAAAATGTTTCAGCCCCAGCAGAATCTGGTCAGGATCATCTAAAAGGTCGGAGATGACGATGACCAATCCCCGGCGTTTTATCCTCTCGGCAAGCTGGTGGAAAACCGCCTTTACCTGTGTTCCAGAAGAGGTTTGGGTATTATCCAACTCTTTCAAGATAGTGGAGAGATGGCTTCCCACTGATCGAGGGGGGATATAACTGCGGACCTGGTTATCGAAAACCACTAAGCCTACGGCATCTCTCTGTTTTATCATCAAGTAGGCTAATGCTGCCGCTAAGCAGCAACCGTAGCGGAACTTCGACACCTGGCCGGAGGAAAATCCCATTGAGGCGCTTGCATCCAGCAGGATATAGGCCTTCAGGTTGGTCTCTGCGGCAAACTGTTTCACATAGAGGCGTTCGGACTTCCCGTAGGCCTTCCAGTCGATATGTCGCACCGGGTCGCCGGGCATATACCGCCGGTCCTCGGTGAACTCTACCGAAAACCCGTGGTAGGGACTTCTGTGAAGTCCGGTGATGAATCCCTCAACCACCAGTCGGGCGACGATATCCATTCGGGAGAGTTTGGAGACTATTTGGGGACTGAGATAACGGCGGTAGTCGGGCATTTTATCCACCTGTTTCCTTAAGCAGCCGCTGGATGATCTGAGCGGTGTCAACCCCTTCGGCCTCGGCGTTAAAGTTGGTGACAATGCGATGACGCAGCACCGGCATGGCCACTGTCCTCACGTCCTCAACAGCCGGGGTAGGTCTTCCGTCCAAGACAGCTCGAGTTTTAGCCCCTAAGATGAGATACTGCGAAGCACGAGGGCCTGCTCCCCAATCAACCCACTCCCGAATGTAGACGGGAACACCGTCTTCATTGGGACGGGTCTTCCGGACCAAATCCACCGCAGAGGCAATAACATAGTCGGAGACCGGAACCTTGCGCACAAGCCTCTGCAGTTGCACAATTTCTTTAGCGTCCAAAACCTCGCGGACCTCCTGGCTGTAAGCACTGGTAGTGCAGTCAACAATCCTTTTCTCTTCCTCGGCACTGGGATAGTCAATCCATAAGTTAAACATAAACCTGTCCAGTTGCGCCTCGGGCAGCGGATAGGTTCCTTCCTGTTCGATAGGATTCTGGGTAGCTAATACGAAGAACGGTTCATCCAATATAAATGTCTGTCCTGATACGGTCACTTCATGTTCCTGCATTGCCTGAAGCAGCGCCGCCTGAGTTTTCGGGGGAGTCCGATTTATCTCGTCGGCCAGGATGATGTTGGCAAACACCGGACCTTTCACGAACTTGAACACCTTTCGTCCGGTGGAGATATCCTCCTCGATAACCTCGGTGCCGGTGATGTCCGAAGGCATCAAGTCGGGGGTGAACTGTATCCGGCTGAATTTGAGGTCTAAAACCCTTGCCAGTGTGCTTATAAGCAGAGTTTTAGCCAAACCAGGCACCCCTATCAACAGGCAATGCCCTCCTGAAAGCAGGGCGATGAGAAGCTGTTCCACAATCTCCTGCTGCCCTACGATAACCTTGGCAATCTCCTGTACGATTCTCTGCTGTGCCTCTTTCAGTTTTTCTACCGTTTCTAAGTCCCGTGCTGCTGTGTGCTTTGACATCTTTATCCTCACTATCTTGGCCTCTTGGGCTGCTTGGGTTTAAAGAATCTGTTAGAATACTACCAAAATAACCAGTGCAAGGGCTAATGTCAAGCTATTTTGAGCGAGACTCCCATATTGGTGTTGACTTCCAACTCTGCCCATTGTATATTTTAATCTGATTCCAAAGCTCAACCCAGTATAACGTTTCAAATAGCATTGCGAATCATCCTGTCGCTGCGAGGAGTACTTCGCTATCGCTCAGCACAGGCTCCGCGACGAAGCAATCTCTTTATGTTATTGGCGTTGAGATTGCTTCGCTGTCACTCGCAATGACGAATTGTTGCAGCTTTAGTCAGAGCAAGTTAGCAGTTTATCAGATCTGTGCAAACTTTCTGGTAAGGAGGAAACAAATTGGGAATACGAGCTATTTCTGGTTCGGTCACAGCACCCCGGGGCTTTGAGGCTGCCGGGGTGAGTTGTGGGATTAAGAACCGGAAGAGGGATCTGGCCTTGATCTATTCTGAAGT
>DAOVDP010000072.1 GCA_030669445.1 Candidatus Latescibacterota bacterium
AATACCGGTGTCACTATCCCGGCCACCTGACTATAGGCAGACCAAAAAACGCCGATGTAAAGAAACAGGCGCAGTGCCCGCGCCGTGTCCATCTTGGACAGAGAGGATGCCCTCTGTTCTTCCATTTTTCCCTTTGTCTAAAAATGGCATTCTGTACTGAAGTCTATGAATAATCATCGCATAGGATCAGACTAGTATATCGTTTCATCAAAACATTTACGCTGTCATTGCGAGGAGCACTTCGCTATCGCTCAGCACAGGCTCCGCGACAAAGCAATCTCTAAGAAGGCTCGCAAACTACACCACGGGATTGCTTCGCTAACGCTCGCAATGACAACTTTTTAGTGAAACGCTATCTTAGGTTATCTCTTGATAACACCAAATCTATATCCTTTGCCTCCACCCAAGAATTCATAGCCTGATTCCCGGCTGATAGAGAGAAGATTCCTCCTCTGGTCTTCCGATCCCCAGTAGTTGAGGATTTCCCCGGCGAAGACAGTGTGATCTCCAGTGTCCAGTTCCCCTGTGACTTTACACTCCAAATTTACTATACACTCCTTGATTAAGGGGGGGCTGACAAATTTTGCCGGTAGAGGGGTGAGCCCTGTTTGCCTGAACTTATCCACCTCCCTCCCTGAATGGGTTCCACAGTAGAGAACCTCCTCCCACATATTCTCCCCGGGAACAGCCAGAATAAATTCCTTTCCTTCTGAAATTAACTTATAGCTATACCTGGTTTTGCCAACAGAAATAGCTACCATTGGGGGGACACCGGAGGTTTTCATCTTCCAACCCAAGGCAATAATATCCGCTTTGCCTCCTTTATCTACGGAAACTGCCAATACAACCCGCTCCGGACGCGACCAGCGTGCGTCTACTTGAGTCCTGGATACTTCTCGCATTTCAACAACCTCCTTTTCTTGTACTTAAGAGTGCTACGCTACAGCTTATCCGGGTCTAAGCAAACTTGTGTTATCCTTCATTGGTCTTTTGCCACCAATTGTTCCCAAACCTTCAGGGAACGCCTGCGGAGGACACCATAATCCTCAGTGTTACAAATCACATAATCGGCTCTTTTAACCTTCTCTTCTACAGATAACTGTGCATCTATTCTGTCCTGTGCCTCTTTTAGGGTTAACCCTTGCCGGAGAAGTCTCCGGATTTGATCTTCTCGTACGCTCACCACTATCACCACCGCATCGAACCAGCTCAGTATATCCCACTCCACCAACAGAGCAGCATCTACCACTACTGCTCTGTGCGACCGGGCCTTCTGAGCCTGGGCTATTTTCTCCCGGAGTCGCCGCAATAAAGGCGGATGGACTATCTTGTCTAACTTTTTTTGGGCCAGCCGGTTTCCAAAAGCTAATTCCCCTAAAGTCCGTCTGGCCAAGCTACCATCCTGGGCAAGGATCCGGTCACCAAAAACGTCCACTAATTGCGCAAGTACTCCCTTATCCTGTTCCACGGCCTCTCTGCCGATTTTGTCGGCGTCAATAATTAGTGCCCCCTGTCGCTCAAAGATGCGGCAGACAGTAGTCTTGCCCGAAGCAATCCCGCCGGTGACTCCAATAATCATAACAGAAACTCCTTAGGAGGGAGGAAGGAGAGAAATCACTTGAAATATCAAGACTTCCACCCTCCCCCCAATTCTCTCCCTTGAAGGGAGAGGGAGTATTGTGGACTTTTTACGAGTCGATCAAGCTTATCTAAGGTTCAATATTTTCTTCAACTTCCCACTGCTGAAGAGTCTTTCTGGTTCGATACCTTTTGACAAAATAAACGGTGACAAACAAAAGAAGGATAACTACCCAAAGATTAAATGAGTCAAGTAGCATAGAGGCGAGATTGAACTTACGCTGGACAAACCTTTCCCACTCTGCGGCAAACTCCTTCTCTGAATAGCCACAAACCTCCAACAGCGCCTGACTGAACTCCTTCCCTGAGGCCATTTCCTGCACCAGCCTGGGGAGAACTTCTCCCCCACCCAATTGAAACAAATAGATGAGCGCCAGAAAACTCTCAGTATAAGCCAATTGCGCCCGCGGAGAGGAGAAAAGAAGCATGTCATCTATCTGACCTAATGGTATGATCCGATGAAAAAACACCGCCTTGTTCATTGTGAAATCTTGTCCCCATCTCCATTGTCTCGACTGCCACATTGCCATACCTTCGTCAAACCAACGGGGAAGCCTGGCTCTCCCTGTCGCCTGGCCCAGCAGTATATGGGAGAGTTCATGCACCACCAGTTCTTCTAAACCTACCTTTCCCTTAAAGGAAGGGCGCAACACAATGGTTTTCTTCTCCGGCAAGGCACATCCTATCCCCCAATCCGGAATTCTGCCTTGGGTCAGAAATACAAACTCATCCTCTGTTGGAGGCAAAAAAATACGCACCTTCAAGTCCTGCCGAAATCCGATACTTCGGGCCACGCGGGAGAAGTTTGTCTCCACTACAGAACTCACCCTTTTGGCCACAGTTGAGTCCCTGGGATAATGAAAGACCTGGGTGTGCTTTGTCTTCCAAACTTCCCAGCCAAAAGCGAAGTCTGCCCCAACGAACAAGATAACCAACAGGAGAATCACCTTGGTTCGGGAAGATCTCATAAGTTCACTCCGTCGCTGTGTTCAGGATATAATAACGACATAGGGAAGCTTTGGCAAGTACTTTCTGAGGAAATCTCCGGACTCCAGAAGGTATTCTACATAAAAATAAGACCAGCATTGACTTGCTGCGAATGCTGGTCTGGTAAGAGGTCAAGGTGAGCTGTGAGGAGCTAAGAATCCTCAGCAGGTTTATTGGCAGCTTTTACCTCCTCGATTACACCCCCTGCCACTATAGTCTCTTTATCGTAAAAAACCACTGTCTGTCCGGGAGTTATAGCTTCTTGCGGTCTCTTGAATTTCACATAAACTCGCTCTTCATCCCAGGGGCTCACGATTGCCTCCGCCTCCTGATGCTGTGCCCTTATCTTCGTCTTTACCTCTATAGATTCTCTCGGCTGCTCTATGGCTAACCAATTAACCTGTCCAGCTAAAAATTCATCAGCGTAGACTAGATGTTTGGTACCCACAATGATGGCGTTTTTTCGAGGATCTATGGCTATTACATAAAGAGGTCGGTTAGACGATATACCTAATCCTTTCCGCTGACCGATTGTATAGAATAGGAGGCCCTGGTGCTCTCCCAATACTTCTCCCTGTGTATCCAGGATAGGTCCCGGCATTATTGCCTGCGGAATATGAGCCCGGAGAAAATCCCCGTAGTGATTGGAGGCGATAAAGCATATTTCCTGGCTTTCTGGTTTGTTGGAGACAGGCAATCTTAGATCTTCGGCTATTTTCCTCACCTGTTGCTTAGTGACTTGTGCCAAAGGCAGCAGTATATTCCTTAACTGATCCTGAGTCAACATAGCCAAGAAATAAGACTGGTCTTTCTTCCGGTCAGATGCTTTCTGGAGCAGGTATCGTCCAGTGGTTTTCTGGTACTCTATTTTGGCGTAGTGTCCTGTAGCTACAAAATCCGCTCCCATTTGTTTAGTTCGTTCAAGAAAGGCACCAAATTTTATATACTTATTACATCTGACACAGGGATTGGGAGTTCGTCCCTGGTTATACTGCCGGCAAAAATCGGCCACCACCTGTCGGTCAAATACCTCCCTTAAGTCGAATACATAGTGGGAAATTTCCAAGCTATCGGCCACCCTCTTGGCTTCTGCTTCCATCTCTGCCCAGACCTTGGAAAGCCCAGCCTTATCTTCACCCGGCCACAATCGCATAGTCGCTCCGATGACTTCGTGACCTTGTTCTTTGAGCAGAACAGCAGCTACAGATGAATCTACCCCTCCACTCATAGCTACAACTACCCTTCGTCTCATTTGTCCATCATCCCTCGGAATTGCCTCCTGAAAGTTCTCAGGGGCAAGGAAGATTTCCTTGCAGGGCCTGATAAAAGGCATTCCAGAAAGGGTCTACTATGGGATGTTCCAGTCTTCTTTCCTCTCCTGCCTCTACTAAGATCATCCCCTTCTCGGCTTCTATCAACTGACCGGTTACTGAGGATCTAATCCCTTTTTCAGCCAGCGCATCCACTATTTCCTGAGCCTTGTGCTCCCGACAGGAAATGATCAACGTGCCTTCACTGATGGATGCGTAGGGGTCAATAGCAAAATAGTCACATATCTCTCTTACACAATCTTCTTCTACAATCTTCTCTTTTTCTATTCTGACTCCCAGACCGGCAGCCTGAGCCAGCTCATACAGTCCACCCCAGATCCCGCATTCGGTGGCGTCGTGCATAGCGCTCACTCCATTTTCCCTCACTCCCACGCTCACCGCCGTCATCGCATCTTCCACCACCGACATCTGGTAGAACACTCGTTGGGCTCGTTGAGCAAATCCCTTCCCGAACTGTTTCTCAATAAGCTGGGTGAACATTGTGGCAAATATGCCGGTGGCCTCAATGGCCGGCCCTTTGGTGATGATTATCCTATCCCCTACCCTGGCCATCTTAGGGGTAACATATTCGTCTTTTTCTCCAATGCCGATCACCGTCGCCCCCCCTACCATAGGATAGTAACAGTTCTCGTATCTGGCAGTGTGACCGGCAATAACAGATATCCCCAACCTCTGACATTCCCGATGGACAGTCTCCCAGACAATCTCCAACTGCTCCTTGGTTATCTCCATAGGAAGATTTAAATCTATGGAAAGAAACTTAGGTTTCAGTCCAGAGGTAACTGAATCCGAGACCAAGATGTGAAGGGCAAACCAGGCCGATCTCTCCCAGCCGTATTCCGGGACGATAAACACCGGATCGCAAGTGATCGACACCACTTTATCCCCAATCTCCACTATTCCCACATCTACTCCGTGCTGAGGTCCGACCAATATTTTCTCACTTTCGACTCCCAACCGGGGAAATATGAGTTCGTTAAATATCTCAGGTGAAATCTTGCCGATGTCAGGTAATTGAGCCAATTTTTCCTCCTCTTGTTTTTAAGTAGTGTCACTAATGATTAACTCGTAAAAGGTCGCCAAAAGCGATCTTGCCACGAAGGCACCAAGAACACGAAGAAGGAATGTATTTAATAATTAAGGTTCATCCGACTAATGCGTACTTGGCTTTATGTATCCCAAGGATTTTCAACTTGAAGAATTCTATATCTCGAAATCCGTAAGCTTGACGTTTCATGGTTTTTATTTTGTTGTTAGTACCTTCAAGAGGTCCTGTAGAGATTGGAAAATCATAGTATGCCAGAATTCCGGTTCTATGGGCAGCGAGCGTATTTGCAAACTTTTGCAGGATTCTGATACCAGAACTTTGGGCACGTGCAATCCAGTCTTCTAGAAAAGTGTCCGCTTTCTCTTTATTTTTTTGTGACCAAAGCTGACGCAGATCTTCTTTCATATAGTATCCAGTAGCCAATGGTTTATTGATTTGAAGGGCTTCGTCAAGACGGTGTCGCTCGTTTCTCTCTTTGTTGAGATTTTCTGGATTCTTCAGTAAAATCAGTTGCTGTGTCACCAACTTCCTTGTCAGCCTCAGCAAACACCGGCAATACCATAAGATATGCAATCCAACACACTAAGATGGTTACTGCTAATCTCCTCACGGCAATCTCCTGGGTAGTTGACGAGCCTCTACTTAATCTCCAGCATCCTCTCCACAGTCTCTTTGGCTGGAATTCTCATAAAACAAAAGCAGCAACAGCTAAGCTAACAGTCACCGAAAATCAGGCGGCTTCAACCTGCTGAATCTCGGGAATCTGCTGCTTGAGAATTCGTTCAATCCCCATCTTCAGGGTCATCTGGCTCATAGGACAACCTACACATCCCCCGGTCAGTCGTACCTTTACTACCCCATCTTCACTCACTTCCACCAGTTCTACCCCACCGCCGTGAGCTGCCAGGGATGAATTTACACTGTCTAAAACTGCTTGCACCTTTTCGTGCATTCTAAGCCACCTTTCTGGTTTCAGGTTAACAGCGGTCTTTTACGTCGGCTATTGAAAAGCTCTGGGAGCGATACTCCTCTCTGGGATCTGAAACGCATTAAATATAAGGAAAGCCAACCGGCAAAGCAAGCCAAATTATGCTATGGAAAAGAGCGGGGCGATTATCCCAATAGTGAGAGGCTTAAAGTTCATCTCAGATCTGGCTGGCCATCGGATCATAAAGCAACAGTGTCAAGCCACCAGAATAATCACCTCTGCTTAAGCATGCTCAAAAGTGGTGAAGCTTACAAACCGGAAAGAGTCCTTATGCCTGCTTAATCGAAAAAATGTTCCTTGAAATTTATCAAATTTTTCTCTTGACTTCTTATAGGATGTCTTTTAAGCAAGCGACTGAGATTCTACTCAGGAAAAAGCCAGGTGCTCAAATAACGCTC
>DAOVDP010000064.1 GCA_030669445.1 Candidatus Latescibacterota bacterium
TGGTCACCAGAAGCGGTCTATATGCTCCTGCTGGGGGAACACGGCAAGTCCAGGGCAAACGGTATTAGTCACGAACATCCGGATGCGACGAGTTTCATAATATATGCCTACGTCCAGATGCTGACTTTGGACAGTGGATACATTAAATGGGAACAACATAGCTTGGTAAACAAGGCTAAGAACCACAACCTTGTCTTGGTTGATGGCGAAGGTCCACCGGTGGTTGAAATATTCGGCGTCACCCTTGCTGCGGGTGTGGATGCTTACCTCAAAGACTATTATGACACAGAGTCTCTCGATTTCTGTGCTGATAGTACCGTTTACTGGGGTGTGGAGTTTATCAGAAATGTATGGTTTGTGGATGACAGGTATTTTATTATTGCTGATAGGATCTACTCAAACAGCGGAAGCCGCACGTACACCTGGCTGCTTCACGGCAATGGGGGCGGATCAAGCGGGGGACAGTTCAGCCTGACACCCACTGGTGGGATCTGGAGTAAGGGCGATGCAGAACTCCTTGCATATCTCGCTGCTCCCCAAGGTGTTGAGATCTCCGAAGCCACGGACATCCACTCCTTCAGTTACGGCGATACTTTAAGCCACTCGCTGATCAGAGCCCGGAAGACTGCCGTAAACACACGCTACCTGAGCGTCCTGTATCCGAAAAGGGCTTCAGACCCTCTACCGGCGATAAATGCGTTCACCGCGGCAGGAGGAAATGCTGTCAAGATCGAGGATGGAACCACTGTCGCTGTAGCTATGATACAGGACGAACCAGGAGCTTTTACCATCCCTGCCTCCCAGACCGGGATCCCGACGATCGAGTCAGATGCGAGCTTGTTGTTTTCCAAGACCAGTTTGACAAAGCTGAAAACATTTGCAACCCACAAGGGCAAATTCTACAAATACAACAGACAACAGTACTATTATTGTCCTGAGGAGATAGACCTCGCCATTAATATAAACGAGGACAGCCTTAAGTTCACTTGGGAGGGTTACGTCCACGGCAGCGGTTCCTATACTTTAGACCTATATACTGGAGCCGAGCCAGACACCGTCAGCTATCAGGGCTCACCAGTAGCCTACGGATATGCCGACAGTGTCGTGTCTTTATCGTTAAGTGGAGGAGGCGCTCTTCGCCTCTTGCTGAAGCCCGTCACCTCTGTTTCAGAAATAGTGCAACAGCAGGCCATAACAGAGTCTAAGCTGCTCCAGAACTATCCTAACCCTTTCAATCAGGGGACTAAGATCAGGTATCAACTTCCCAGATCCTGCAAAGTGGTCTTAGACGTTTACAATCTATTGGGTAAAAAGATCGTGACACTTGAAAACGGCTTTAAGAGAGCCGGTCTCCACAGCATCATCTGGGATGGGGAGGATGAAGCGGGACGGGTAGTGGGAAGTGGAGTGTATGTGCTTCGGATGCAGACAGGGGCGTTTGTCTCCGCAAAGAAGTTGGTGCTGCTCCGGTAAGACGTAATCAAGCTGCAGAGCATGGGGATATTGACCGATAATAACATACCTGGATTCTCCACCACCGTATTGTCCTGAGGTTATGGTTAAAGCGCAGCAACAGTCTATAGTTACAGTGGATTCTGCAGCAAGTGCGCCGGCTCCTACAGCGAAAAGAGCTGCTGAGTAGCCTATTGGCACTGTGGTCTCGCAAGTTAAAAATAAGGGATCTGTTCTATGGTCCAGATGGTGAAAAAAGCTGCCCCAGATAAAAGGCTAGAAACTTTAGGGAAGCTGGCCCAGTTTGATGTCACGGGAATGCCTCTACTTTTTGCCTCTGGAAGACGTTCCTTGCGGTTCCACTTCATCTACCCGGCAGTGGGAGAAAAAGGAGGCTGCATTAACCTGTTTAAGGTTCTCCAGAGCAACCTCTGCGAACATAACTGTTTCTACTGTGTTAACCGGAAGGCAAGGAATTGCCCGCGGGTGGAGTTCAGTCCTGAAGAGCTTTCAGGGCTTTTTCTCCGTTACTGGAGAAAAAGATGGGTGAAAGGGTTATTTCTCTCCTCGGCAATACACCCCACCCCTGACCAGGCCCAGGAGAAGATGCTCAGGACCATTTTGCTTCTTCGCCGTCGCTATGGTTACCGGGGTTACATCCACTGTAAGATACTGCCCGGCACTGATGAGGTCTTTATCGAAAAGATGGGACCATTAGTGGACAGACTCTCTATAAATTTGGAGGCACCTGCTCAGAAGCATCTGGACCGCCTCAGTCCCGACAAACAATTCCAGCCTCAACTTTTGGAACGACTCAAGAAGATTTCTGCCTACAACTCTGTTCACCCCTTACGGGCCGGGGTCACCACGCAGTTGGTGGTGGGTGCCAGTGGCGAGAGCGACCGGGAGATACTCTCTCTTTCCCAAAACCTCTACCGGGGGCACGATCTGCGCCGGGTTTACTACAGCGGATTTATCCCTGTGGGAGACACCCCATTACAGCAGCTTCCCCCCTGCCCTTCCCTCAGGGAGGCACGCCTTTATCAGGCAGATTTTCTTCTGCGCCGCTACGGCTTTAAGACCGAAGAGTTAGTATTTGAAGAGAAGAACAACCTCCTGTTAGACAAAGACCCTAAGCTTGCCTGGGCCCTGACCCACCCGGAGAGATTCCCGACAGAACTGAACACTGCCTCCTTTGAACAGCTCATCCGAGTGCCTGGTATCGGCAGAATCTCAGCCAAAAGGATAATAGAGACGCGCAGGCACACAAAATTCAGAGACCTGGAGCAACTGAGGAAACTGAGGGCGGTGGCAAATCGGGCACAGGGGTTTGTCACCTTAGCCGGCAAGTTATATCCTCCCCAGAAGTCACGCTCCGAGAAGATAAGCAACCAGCTCTTTCTCTGGGAGGAGATATGATCTTCGACTCACACGCACACCTCACCGACCCTCAGTTTAAAAAAGACAGGGCACAGGTAATTGAAAACGCCCTAACTCATGGGGTGAGTCAAATCCTCACCGTCTGTTCTTTTTTCACAGAGCGAGAGACAGAAGACTTTGCCACGTTGCTTGAGCACCACGACTTTATCTTTGGCAGCGCTGGCATCCACCCTCACGACGCAAAGCAGTGGGACAAGCTGTGGCCGAGATTGGAAAAGACTCTGCAAATGGAAAAGATAGTAGCCCTGGGTGAGATAGGCTTAGATTATCACTACAATAATTCGCCTCGAGAGACGCAAAAAGAGGTCTTCCGACAGCAGCTGAAGTTGGCTAATACTCGGGAATTGCCCGTTGTTATCCACAGCCGGGAGGCGATGGAGGAGACCTTGGACATCCTCCACTCAGAGGGTATCAACTCCGGCGTAATCCACTGTTTCAGCGGCTCAGAGGATGAGATGAAGGTGTGTCTGAACCTCGGGTTACACATCTCCGTGGCCGGGCCAGTCACTTTCACTAAAGCTTCCACACTCCAACGGATAGCCCAAACAGTGCCCTTAGACAAACTCCTGGTAGAGACCGACTGTCCCTATCTTGCCCCTCAACCGGTAAGGGGAAAAAGGAATGAGCCGGCATTTGTGAGGTATGTGGTGGAAAAGATCGGACAGCTCCGCGGGATGGCTCCCGAACAGGTGGCCGAAATCACCACTCAGAACGCGCGAAGACTGTTCGGAATAACCGGAAGTTGATCTTGGGCGGTAGTCATCAAGCTGAGAGATTCCTCCCGCCAGAGTAACCTGAGGAAAAAATGGAGATAAGAGAATTTCAGGATCTGATGCGCCAAATCTATTACCAGCGCGACCAGCAGAGAGGGCTGGCAGGCACATTTGTCTGGTTCGCCGAGGAAGTAGGTGAGCTGGCAAAATCAATCCGGGAAGGAAACAGGGAGAATCATGGCGAAGAGGTCTCCGATGTCCTGGCTTGCAAGTCTGGCTAATCTGTTGGGAGTAGATTTAGAACAGGCAGTGGGAAAATATAAGAAGGGATGCCCCCGCTGCGGGAAGATTCCCTGCCAGTGTAGAGAGAAACCTTTTGCAGAGTAGAGACGACCCGGCGGGTCGTCTCTACGATATTATCTTCTTCGCGATTCAACAGCCCCATTTTTCGACAGAATTTCATTGATCGCTAGTCATTGGTAACACTTGGGTGATGCTGACTCCAACTAACCAATCACCAATTAACCGCTCACCAACTCTTCCCTTACCGCTTTTTCTACTTGCAAAAAGGCAAGCAACATAGTATGTTATTCCTAAACAGAGAAAAAACCTTATCTGTACATACGAGGAGGGTCAAAATGAAAACATTTGGCAAGACTCTAATCGTCGCTGCACTTGCTGTGTTGATCTCTTCACTTTCTGCAAGTGTTAATGCTCAGGTGGTGGTCACAATTCAGCAACCTCCACCAGGACAGTTGAATGTGGAGGACTTGTGGAACCTTGACCTCACAAATAATACCCAAGAGACCTTTACAGTCCATCTTCGTGGAACGGCAACCGAAGAGAGAGATGGGCTGATTTTCGACGGTAGTTCCAACACGTTTTCTCTGCCACCGGGTTTTAGGCGGGTGAATCCCACAGATATAACGATAGATCTTAGGTACTCCAACAGAAAGTATGAAGATATTGTACTGCGGACGGGGAGCGTCTCTGAGGGAGACTACACCGTATGCATCTATGTGATTAATGTGGAGAATGGTGAGGAACTCGGGCGGGGCTGTATTCAGCAGCAGGTTGCACACCCCTCTCCCCCACAACTTATTTCGCCAAAGGATGGGGCAACGGTAGAGGATGAGTTTCCCGTTTTTTCCTGGATGCCGCCAATGCCTTTGCTGACAGATCAAATAGTCTCCTATAACCTGAAAATTGTGGAAATTCTCTCTGGCCAGACACCGATAGATGCAATGCAGTCCAGTCCTTCCTGGTTTGAGGAAGAGGGGATCCTCCAGACTTCTTTTAGGTATCCAATTAGTGCCAGAGTCTTTGAGCCCGGCAAGGAATACGCTTGGCAGGTACAGACGTTGGACAGTGATGGAACCCCTATTGGTGAGAACGAAGGGAAGAGTGAGATCCAATATTTTGGTTCAGTTCATCCAGATGAATTATACAGAAACTATTTAGAAGAATGGACATGGTATTTCAATGACTTGGCAAATGAGTTAGAACGACAGATTGAACGATTAGAAAAGTATTTAGGGAGATATACTCAAGAAGAAATAGATTCACTTTTTGCTGATCTGAAGGCAAAAATAGAGGGCCTGAAAGCTCAACTAAAAGATTTGGAAAAATTTCTGGATTACTTAGAATTCTCAGATGATAGCGATGAAGATAAAATGGCTACTATTGGGGGTTGGTTCTGGACCAAGAAAATGATGAGAGAATGGGAGGATAGATATAAATTCGAACATCCTGATCCTTCTGATTACGAAGATCGCTTATTGTTTTTCAGGGAGCAAACTGATGGATTTAATAGGGCCATAGAAGATGTTATAGATCACTATGAGCAATTAGAGCTCGTTCCTTCTGAACCAATACCTAGCCTTCCTGAATCAGAAAGCACTTCCGCTAACTCAGCAGGAGCTATTCTTTTCATTAAGGATGCACTGAAAATAATAAATAATCAATCTTATGAACCAGGGGATCCAGACTATGTTTATCAGTGTAAGGTATCACTTGAAATGGCCCTGGAGACACTTCAATCCGATCCACCAAATATAGAAAAGGCTAAGAAGCTTCTTGAATACGCAATTGCAGAGGCCTACGCAATAAAGTCATTGAATGAAGATGTTAAAGATAAAATTATTGAAACGGCAAAAAATGCATTAGCAGCACTTTTCTATTCTTCAGGAGAGTCAACTGCATCTGATAGCTTGGCTATTTCATTAGATAGGTTGGGATTAAATTCAGCCTTAATGGATATAGTCAATCTTGGGCTAAATTTTGAAGTGGTCTATCAAGATGAAAATATAGCGATAACTGAAGAAGGAGATATGACTACTATTGAGGGTAAGAATTATACGATAACTTTTGACTTCGATAATGGATGGTTTGACGATAAACTACGATGCCATTTTAGACAGGAAGTCGTAACTCATCGTGCAGAATGTCCGTCCGATGAAGAGTTGCAAGATATAAAGGGAGTTTACGAAGAATGTGTGCGACAGATGTTCAGGGCTTATGCAATTGGAGCATTTGGATTTAGTGATGATGATTTCCAAAATTTTGAGCTGACAATAACTTGTGAAATTCGTGATGGGAAAGCTATATTGATTGTGGAAGCTAATGCTTTTTTTGATTAAACATTGATCGTTTCGTAAAAAGCCCCGAAGATTCATTTCACCACAGAGAACGCAAAGAGAAGACATCTCTTAAATAATCAGATGATTATATATTCGTTTTTCTCCGTGCTCTCTGTGTCTCTGTGGTAAACTTTAGGCTTTTTGTGAGTCAATCAATTTTTGAATGGATAATAAGAAGGAGGTTATATGATGAATACTCAAGAAGTTGGAAGGGCTGAAGAGCTTGCAGTGGTTAGCAGGTTTGTAGAGAGAATTTTTGATGTAATAAAAGAACAGAGATTGGATTTCTGGAGGAACCAAAAATGGTAACCGCTGAAAGATTAAAGGAAATCCTCACACAAATAGTTAAGAGTATTAAAACTAAATATAACCCAGAAAAAATTATTCTCTATGGTTCTTTTGCTTACGGTACTCCCAATAGGAATAGCGATATCGATCTATTCATAATCAAAGAAACACCAGAGCGCCCAATTGACCGAAGGATAAGAATCCGCCGCATAGTTGACATAAGGGATTCATCTTATCCAGCTTTTTCTCCTATTGTATTAACTCCTGAAGAA
>DAOVDP010000195.1 GCA_030669445.1 Candidatus Latescibacterota bacterium
GCAGGGAGAGTTAGGCTGAAACGCATTCCCGAGCTCACATACTGTTATGATGACACCTTAGACTATGCCTTGAATATTGACAAATTGCTTGATGGATTGGAGAATGGAAGGGATATTGGTGGTGGATAAAGAGGTCCAATGGACCTCTCACGATGTGGTAAGCAGGCTGCGAAATATCCTTAAAATAAAGAAAGTAGGACATACCGGAACCTTAGACCCTTTAGCTACAGGGGTGTTGGTTATTCTGCTTGGCCGGGCAACCAAGATTCTCCAGTTTCTTCAAGAACAGGAAAAAGAGTATATTGCTCAGATCTGTCTGGGCATTTCCACTGATACATTTGATGCTCAAGGGCAAGTGCGGGAAAAAAAGGAGGTCCCGGAGTTTGAACTTGCCGATGTAGAAAGGGCATATAACAGCTTTGAGGGAGAGATAGAACAGTCGCCGCCTCCCTTCTCCGCCATCAAGATCGGAGGGAAGAAGTCCTATCAATTGGCTCGGGCGGGGAAACCTGTTGAGCTTAAACCCAGAAAAGTCAATATCTCACAGATAGAACTTCTGGAGTGGAAGTCGCCCCTATTAAAGCTGCGGATCCTGTGCTCAAGGGGCACTTATATCAGATCTTTAGCAGAGGACATAGGGCAGAATCTGGGATGTGGAGGACATCTGCTTTCGCTGCGCAGAATCAGGTCCGGAGAATTCAGTATTGATCAGGCATTGACACTAAACCAGATCTTCACTCTCCACGAAGAAGAGATCCTTCACAGGAAGATTATTTCCATAGATCAGGCCTTACGGCACCTCCCGGCGATCAACCTGTCTTCCAATGGAATCTTCAGCTTTGAACATGGCGCTAAAGTAAATCTATCGGCTATCTCTGATATTCCTTTGGGGGCGGTCTCCCAATCTGTTCCCCCTTATCAGAACAAAGTGAGGGTGAAGGACGACACCGGGCATCTTATGGGAATCGGCAGGTTAGATCCTTTAACCGGGAGACTCTGCCCTCTAAGCGTCTTTAGATGAAGATAATAGAAGATATCAACCATTGTAATGAATTTGGTTCCGATTCTGTAATTACTGTTGGGGCATTCGACGGTGTTCACCTCGGCCACGCTGCTATCCTGAGGTATCTTAACAATGTATCCTCCCAGGCAGAAAGCCCAAGCGTAGTGATCACTTTTGAACCCCATCCCCAGGAGATCGTAAATCCCCAAGGGGCTGTTTCTCTCTTGACTACTAAGGAAGAGAAACTCGAGGCCTTTGCCTCATTGGGAATTCAGACGGTCTTTGTTCTCCCCTTCACTGCTCAGTTGGCCGAATTGAGCCCAGAGGAGTTCGTCAGGGAGATATTAGTCGACAGGCTTCGGACAAAGCAGTTAGTGATTGGATACAACCACACCTTTGGCAACAGCCGGTCTGGCAATGTCGAGACTCTCCAGGTGCTGGGCAACAAGTGGGGTTTTAGAGTAAATGTAGTCCCTCCTGTGATAGTGGGTGGACAACCTGTCAGCAGCACCAGGATAAGGAATCTGCTCAGCGAAGGGAATGTGTCTGAGGCACCACAACTGCTGGGTCGCAATTATTCCTTTTGCGGTTGGGTTTGTGCGGGCGAAGGTCTGGGCAGAAGGCTAGGTTTTCCCACGGCAAATCTCCGGGTGAAAAATACCCGGAAACTTATCCCCTCGACAGGGGTTTACGCTGTTCGGGCGATGTTCTCGACCCAGCACAGAGCGGGGGTGATGAACATCGGATACCGGCCCAGCTTTGAAGGAACTCGGCAGACTATTGAGCTTTACCTCCTGAATTTCAAAGGCGATCTCTATAATACTAAAATTAAAGTGCAACTGCTTTCGAAAATAAGAGACGAACTGAAGTTTCTCAGAAAAGAGGCTTTGATAAAACAGGTAGAAGAGGATATAAAAGTGGCGGAGAAATTAACGAGCGACCGAAAGGTCCACCCTTGAGGCAATCTTAATTGATTCGTAAAAAAACCCCAAACCTGATTTCACCACAGAGACACAGAGGACACAGAGAAAAACAACTTTCTAAATAATCAGGTAATTATACATTTACTTTTCTCCGTGTCTCCGTGCCTCCGTGGTAGATTTTAGACTTCTTACGAAAAGATCAATCTTGGTAACCCAACAAAACAAGGAGATAAAACCTATGGGATTGACGAAAGAGCAGCGAACAGAGATTATCAGCACTCTGGCAAAACACCCAACGGACACAGGGTCCCCGGAAGTCCAAATCGCCCTGCTGACTGAAAGAATCGCCTTGCTCACCGAGCACTTCAAGACACACAAG
>DAOVDP010000206.1 GCA_030669445.1 Candidatus Latescibacterota bacterium
TGTTGGAATCGATCTCGGCGGGACCAAGGTCGCCGGTATTTTGTTGTCTCCAGACGGTGTTATCCTGGCAAGGGAGCGCAAGGATGTGGCAGCGAATGTAGACAGGGCGGCTCTGGTGGAAATTCTGGCAGAATTGGTGAACAGGCTCTCCATTGCTGGTAGTGGTGGGGTTGAGGCTGTAGGAATCGGTGTTCCTGGCCCCCTTGAAGAGGATGGAAGGGTTTTGCCCCCAGTTCCCAATCTGCCCAAGGTCGGCCGATTGCCTTTGTGTGAACTCTTACAAGATGTGGTCAATTGCCCGGTGGTGCTGGAGAACGATGCAAACTGTTTTACTTTAGGTGAATCTGTGTTTGGTTGTGGTAGGGGACATCAGACAGTAGTAGGGATTACCTTAGGAACAGGATTGGGTGTGGGCATTGTGATGGGCGGAAAGATTCACCAGGGTAGTCATTGGAGCGCCGGTGACATATGGGACTTGCCTCTGGAGGACGGACACATTCTGGAGGATTACCTGTGCGGACGCTATCTGGTGCAACAGACGGGGGCGGCAACCGCTCAGGAGGTCGCCGACAGGGCGCGTGCAGGAGAAAGGAGTGCAGTGGAGGCCTGGCATTCATTAGGTCAAAGGCTGGCCTGGTTGTTGGGCATACTTGGCCGAGTCGTTGATCCAGACCTGTTCGTTCTGGGTGGTTCGCTATCCCGTGCTTGGGAGCTGTTTGCAAGCGACATCCAGCAGATTTTCTCACGCTGGCCTGTGCGCCTCAGCAGCGATCCCGAAGAGATGGTCATGCGAGGAGCAGGTTCAATGGCTGCAGCAGTATCTGTACAACCAAAGTCTTTGAATCATCGGTAACTATCTTAGACAAAAGAGACCCTCTATGGCTATTTTAGAGATAAACATTATACCTTTGGGTACAGCTACTCCCTCAGTCAGCAAATATATAGCCAATTGCCTGAAAGTCCTTGAAAAAGCAACCAAGAATTATCAGCTTACTCCTATGGGTACTGTTGTGGAAGGTGACTTAGATCAATTACTTCACCTGGCCAGACAGATGCATGAGGTGCCTTTTCAAAAAGGGGTTAAGCGAGTAGTTACCACCATAAGAATCGATGACCGACGGGACAAAGAGATAAATCCTGCTGAAAAGGTGAAATCAGTCAGAGAGAAAATGGAGAAGCAAAAATGAGGCTGCCAGAGAAGAAGCTGCCCAGCTCGGAACAGGTACAGGGGGCGCGTAAACTCTTAGGTCTGGGGCAATGCGCTACTCTGTCTGAAATCAAAACCGCATTTTACAATCGGGCAAAGGAATATCATCCCGACCGATACCCCGAGAATAAACAAAAGTGCGAAGAGAAGATGAAGGAGTTGAACAGAGCTTACGAAACTATCCTCCTGTTCCTGGCCAATTACCGCTACTGTTTCGATGCTAAACCGGTCCAGGAAGAGGAATGGGACCAGTGGAAGCGAAGATTCTACGAGGATTTTATGATCTGATCTATCCATTGAAGGGAGAAAAATATGGTCAAGATTAAACCTAAGTCGTTCACTTACAAAGTCAAATCCAGATGGATAGCTGATAAGAGAGTCCT
>DAOVDP010000136.1 GCA_030669445.1 Candidatus Latescibacterota bacterium
CACCATTGATTTTCAACGCAAAGTCGCAAAGACGCAAAGAAAGAAGATACTTTCAAATAATCAGATAATTATGTCTCTTATTTTTTCTCTGCGCCTTTGCGTCTCTGCGTTAGATTTTAGACTTTTTACGAAAGGATCAATTTTGACTAACAAGAAAGAATTCCCCTAGATGAAAGTCTCTTACAACTGGCTGAAAGAATATGTCTTTTTTGATCTAACACCTTTCCAATTGGCCGAACGGTTGACAATGGCTGGGTTGGAAGTAGAGAGCATCGAAGAGATCGGCAAACAGTGGGAGGATGTCACGGTCGCCAAGGTGCTCTCTGAACAGAGACATCCTGAATTCGACCGCCTTTCCATCTGTCAGGTAGAGCTAAAAGGAGAACGGCTCTCTGTGGTCTGTGGTGCTCCTAATGTGGAACAGGGACAAAAGGTGGCTGTTGTCTCTGTTGGCGCTCGATTGCCAGACGGCACTGTCATTAAGAGAAGAAAATTCAGGGGGATAGAATCACAGGGCATGATCTGCTCGGAAGCAGAGCTGGGATTGGGGGAAGATGAAGCCGGAATAATGGTGCTTCCTTCCGATACCCCTGTGGGGAGACCACTGGCCGAGGTGCTGGGACTGACCGACTTCCTCCTCGATCTGGAGATCACCCCTAATCGCCCTGACTGGATGAGTGTGATCGGGGTAGCCCGGGAGATTGGTGCCATAACTGGGAGTCGTCTCAACCGGGTTAACTACAAGCTTAAAGAAGATTCATCCAGAGTAGAAGAATTTGCCTCAGTAGAGATAAAGGACACCCGGGCCTGTCCCCGGTACTCAGCCCGGGTGGTAGCCGATGTTAAGGTTGCTCCCTCACCTCTCTGGCTTGGGAGGAGATTGGAGAACGCTGGGCTCAGACCGATTAACAATATTGTTGATGTGACCAACTATGGGTTGTTAGAGTTGGGACATCCACTCCACGCCTTTGACTTAGACAGGGTAAAGGGCCACCAAATTATAGTCCGGCGGGCCGGGGAGGACGAATCGCTTATCACCCTCGATTCGATTTCCCGCCAGTTGGGAGCGGAAATTTTGGTGATCGCTGATAGGGAACGGCCTATTGCCCTGGCAGGGGTAATGGGAGGAAGCAACACAGAGGTGTCTGAGACGACTACTAATGTACTGCTGGAGAGCGCCTATTTTGACCCCAAGGTAGTTCGGAAAGGAGCGAAGAACCTGGGGATTTCCAGCGAGGCCTCACAGCGCTTTGAACGAGGAGCTGACTACAACGCCACTGTCAGGGCCTTGGATAGGGCAGCCGGACTGATAGCCGAAATCGGGGGAGGAACTGTAATTCCAGGAGTTATTGATGCCTACCCCGAGAAACAGACAGCTCCAATTCTGAAATTGCGTACCAAGCGGGTAGAGCAGGTCCTGGGGGTGGGAATCTCCAGGCAGCAGACGGAGGAAAGCCTCCGTTCTCTGGAGTGTGAGGTCTCTGATGATAACAGTGTTCTGGTGGTGAGGCCTCCCAGTTTTCGGCCGGACCTAACTCGGGAGATAGACCTGATCGAGGAGGTAGCCCGGATATTCGGTTACGATCGGATACCTGCCGCAGACAGGGTCTCTGGTGGCCTTGGGGTCGAAGAATTGCCTCAACATCTGCTGGTTGAGCACATCAGAGAGCTTTTGATGGCCTCGGGACTGACTGAAGTGGTCACCTCCAGTCTGGCCGATCCTGAGGTCTTACGAACAGTGGAACCGGACATAGAACCGATTTCTCTCTCCAATCCTGCCAGCCGGGAGATGTCCGCTCTCCGCTCTACCTTGGTTTCCAGCTTGCTGGAGGTAGTCTGCTGGAATCTGAACAGAAAGGCCCAGACGGTAAAAATATTCGAGGTAGGGAAGGTTTTCCTTCCTGCTAAGGACTCAACCACCAAGGAGAGATTGCAGGTCGGAGGGGCACTCACCGGGCAAAGAAGGGAACAACACTGGGAGCAGAAAGAGTGCCAGGTGGATTTCTTCGATACTAAGGGCATTTTGCAGACAGTTCTGGGGGAGACAATTTCTGGTAAACTAATTGTAAAGACCCTCTGCTGCTCCTGTTATCAGGAGGGGGAGGCGGCCCAACTCCACCTGAACAACGATATTCTGGGAACCTTTGGTAGGGTCGCTCCCCAGGTGTTAACCCGGTTTCAGATAAAACAGCCGGTCTACATCTTTACCTTGGAGTTTGACAGCCTGCTGCAACACTGGCAGAGGGAGAAAAAATTCCGCCCCCTGCCTCGATATCCTGCTGCCCAACGGGATATCGCTGTTGTGGTGGATGAACAGGTAGAAACAGAGCAGATACTCCAAACCATTGAAGCCGTTGATCCCCGTTTGATTGAGTCGGTGGAATTGTTTGATATCTACAGGGGAAATCAGGTCCCCAGAGGAAAAAAGAGCCTTGCTTTTTCCCTCATCTTCCGCTCTCCTGAGGCCACTCTCTCAGAGGCAAAAGTGGAGAGGTTTTTCCAGAAGATAGTGAATAGGTTAAGGGAGGAGTTCAGCGCCCAACTTCGTTCTTAAGGGTAGACCCTGGAATAACACAGAGGAAAATCAGATATGGAGAAGTTGCTCAAAATTAATACTACAACGTTACTTTGTCATTCTGAGGAGCGAAGCGACGAAGAATCTCCCCGGATGAGACCAAATTGCAACCCCAAAACGAGATTCTTCGCTCCCTTTGGTCGCTCAGAATGACACTAATGGAAAAGTCACGTTGTAGTATTAACATAAATAGCAAACATCTGTGTAATTCCGTGGTGAATTGTTGTCAATACAGAAAGGGAATAGACTATGGGATTAAAAGCCTTAAACCATTTAGAGATAAAGATCAAACAGTCAGTAGAGTTGAACCAACGCTTGTGGGAGGAAAACAGGGATATAATCCAACAAAACCGAGAGTTACAGGACTGTCTGGAAAAATGTAACCATGAACTGGAGAAGTCACGAGCAGAAAACGAACAGTTCAGGCAGCAATATGCTCCCTTAGCAGAAAAGAGAGAACAGATAAGAGCTCAAATAGAAAAGATGCTTGCCAGAGTCGATTCAGTGATATCTTAGGCTTTCCACTGGAGGAGAAGAAGACTTCTGTGAGCGGAGAACTCTTTGCTAATTTCCTGTACGATGCTATGAATAGTAGTAAAACAAATCCGGACTTCACTGAAAGCTCGCCCCAACAGAGTTCAGTAACTGTAAACATATTAGGTACTGAATATCTGATAAAGGGAGATGCCGATCCAGACTACATCAGGAAAATGGCTCGCTATGTTGATGAAAAAATGAGAGGAATAAAAGAGGATTCCTCTGTTAGGTCATCGCTGGTTAAGATAAGCATATTAGTTGCCTTGGATATTACTGATGAGCTATTCAGAGAAAGGGCAGAGAAACAGGCACTAATGTCAGGAGTAGATAGAAAAGCCACAGAACTTGCCCGACTGCTTGACCAACAGATGGGCAAGATAGTGAGTGTCGGCAATTAGATGGCAGATTATCTGGATGAAGCTCCCTGTGGACTGCAGAAAGAGCGCTTAGATCTTTCCAGGTGATTTGGTGAAGTCTGCTTAAGAGTTCCCCGCTTCCGTTGGCTAATGAAGTCTGCGGGATCATAGCATCTCGTAGAGAGGGTAAAAGCCACAAGCCGGGGATTTTTTATATATCAAGGAGGTAGATAGATATGTTTGTGAATCAAGTACTTATATGGATTATCAGCCTTTTGGTAATTGGTGTAGGAGCTTTTGTTGCAGGCTGGATAATTAACAACAAGATGGG
>DAOVDP010000116.1 GCA_030669445.1 Candidatus Latescibacterota bacterium
CTTTAACCGTTCTTATTGCCTCTCTCTGGGCCTGGCGCACCAGATCGTACCTTTGTTTTTGCTCTTGGGTAGCTTCTCCGAGCACGACAGTGCGGGTGAAATCGGAAGCATAGCCCTCACAGACAGCGCCGAAGTCCATCAGCACCAACTCCCCTGTCTGGATTTTCCGTCCGGTGGGGGTGGCATGCGGCATAGACGACCTTTCTCCGGAGGCCACAATCGTGTCAAAAGCGGCCTTCTCTCCCCCTGACTTTCTGATCCGGTAATCAATCTCCGCTGCCAAATCCTGTTCACTGATCCCTGGTTTTAGCAGAGGCAGTATCTGTTCAAACACCCCATCGGTGATCTTTACCGCCCGGCGGATTTTCTCGATTTCGCTCTTATCTTTAATTACGGAGAAACTCTCTATTAAACCACCTTTGGGTATTAAGGATACAGAGAGGGGGAGAGCTTGTTTAAATTTCAGATATTGCCCAAAAGAGAGATGTTGGCTTTCAAAACCTATCTTCTCCCCGAACACTTCTGGGGGGAGCGCAGACAGTTCGTCCCAGAGTTGGTTCTGAGCGATTCTGACCTCACAGCCGGATGCCTTCGATCGGGCCTCTTCTTCGTAGCGGAAGTCGGTGATAAGAAACTCTCCTTCCCGCCCGATCAGAAGGAGGGCATTAGAACTGGAAAAGCCGGTAAGATAGCGGATATTTACCGGAAATGAGACCAGAAAACTGTCTATCCGTTCTTCTGCCAATTTTGACCGGAGTTTTTCAATCCTGTTGTTCATCAGCTTGCTCTTGTGCTGCGAGTTGATCCTCCAGTTGAACTTGCGAGCAATCTCTTGGGGCTTCCTTACTCTTTGAGAGGTACAAAAAGAAAGGGGTAGAAGTCCAATAGGGCAAGTCCAAATAGACCTGATCCTGGGGGGTTAATATACATCAAGGTATGATAAATGTCAACGAGATTCTCATACTGGCGGACAGACACTACCCAATGGTACAGGCATGATATTCCTGAATAGATCTTATCTCTATCTCCCCGCATTTGGCTGTCTCCATTCCCTCTACAGTTGCCTTAGCTGCAGCAATTGTAGTAATATAGGGAATTCTATGCTGGATAGCGGCTTTTCTGATATAGCTATCGTCATATTTGCTCTCTCTGCCTACAGGGGTATTGATTATCATCTGGATCCGTTTGTTGAGGATATCGTCAATTATGTTAGGACGACCTTCGTACAACTTCAATGCCAACTCACATTCTATTCCTGTCTTTTCCAGAAAACCCTTAGTCCCTTTTGTCGCAAGTACTCCGAAGCCCAGCCTATCGAGCCCGTCCGCCACTTCTACAATCTCTTCTTTGTCTTTATCCGCAACTGATATCAAAACTGTTCCTTCAATAGGTAATTTCATGCCGGCTGCTTCTTGGGCTTTGTAAAACGCCAGACCAAATGAAGAAGCAATGCCCATCACTTCTCCCGTTGCTTTCATCTCGGGTCCCAGAATAGGATCAACAGCAGGAAACATATTAAAGGGGAACACAGCTTCTTTGACGCCAACATGGGAAAGGTCTTTCTTTTCTACGGGGATTATACCGTTCAGTTTTTTTCCTAACATGACCTGCATTGCTATTTTTGCCATTGATATGCCTATAACCTTGCTTACTACGGGAACAGTTCGTGAAGCCCGAGGATTAGCCTCCAATATATAGACTTCACCATCTGCTATTGCATACTGAATGTTCATCAGGCCAATAACCTTAAGGGCGTTAGCAATTTTTTTTGTGTAGTTTTCTATGATGACGAGATTCTCTTTGGAAATATTACGTGCCGGGATTACACAAGCGCTATCCCCTGAATGAATTCCCGCCAGCTCTATATGTTCCATTACTGTAGGAATATAGACATCCTCGCCATCAGCAACGGCGTCAACCTCAACTTCAATAGCCTGCTCTAAGAATTTATCAATTAACATCGGGTATTCTGGACTGACTTCTATTGCGGTTTTTACATAATCTAAAAACATCTTCTTGTTATGTACGACTTGCATACCCCTTCCACCCAGGACAAAAGAAGGACGTACCATCAGAGGATATCCTATTTTCTCAGCCACAGCCAGCGCTTCTTTTACGGAACGGGCCACTCCACTTTCGGGCTGGGGAATACCAAGCTCTTGTATTATCTCTTTAAACTTCTGCCTATCTTCAGCCAGATGAATACTCTCAGGACTTGTGCCCGAAATCTGTACCCCGGCATCGCAAAGCTCTTTTGCTATGTTCAAAGGGGTCTGCCCTCCAAACTGCACGATCACTCCCTCGGGCTGCTCTTTTTCATGAATACTTAATACATCTTCTACTGTCAAAGGTTCAAAGTAGAGTCTGCTGGAGGTATCATAGTCGGTCGAAACTGTTTCCGGGTTGCAGTTGACCATTACCGACTCGATTCCTTGTTCACGTAATGCAAAGGCAGCGTGGACGCAGGTATAGTCAAACTCTATGCCCTGGCCGATACGATTAGGTCCGCCACCTAAGATCATTATCTTACGTTTAGACGATACGTTTGTCTGGTCGGAGCATTTTTCTCCAACAGGGTCAGCATTATAGGTTGAAAAATAATAGGCCCCATCAGCGCCACTTACGGGCACGGCTTCATATGCTGCTATTTTCCCCCCGTTAAGACGCTGGGTGCGGATTTCTCTTTCTGTTTTACCCGAAAGTTGGGCGAGGTATGCATCTGAAAAACCGTTTTGCTTTGCCGTTTTTAGCATATCTTCTGGCAAGTCTCTGTCCCTTGATTTCTTTATCTTCTCCTCAAATTCCACCAGTTCCTGCATCTGGCTGATAAACCATCGATTGATTTTAGTCATCTGATAGAGTTCCTCAACAGACATACCTTTTCGCAATGCTTCATAGATTAAGAAAATGCGCTCGCTTGAGGGGTTAGTTAGCGTTACCTTGATTTCAGAAAGTGAAAACGTTGCAAGCTCTTTTGCCCCTCCCAGGCCATATCTCTTAATTTCCAGTGAACGTATGGCTTTTTGAAACGCCTCCTTAAAGTTCTTACCGATACTCATAACCTCGCCCACAGCTTGCATCTGAGTGCCAAGTTTATCCTCAGCCTGAGGGAACTTCTCAAATGCCCAACGGGGGAATTTTACCACGACATAATCCCCGCTGGGTGTATATTTGTCTAGTGTCCCTTCTCTCCAGTAGGGTATCTCATCAAGGGTTATGCCCACTGCCAGTTTTGTCGATATGCGAGCGATAGGAAAGCCTGTTGCTTTTGAAGCCAAGGCTGAAGAGCGGGAAGTGCGGGGGTTGATTTCAATAACCACGATTCTGCCATCTTGGGGATTATAAGCAAATTGTAAGTTACAGCCACCTAATACGCCTATAGCGTCAACGATCTTGTAGGACATATTCTCGTATTTTTTCTGCAGTTCTTTCGACACAGTAAGCATTGGGGCAACACAAAAGCTGTCCCCCGTATGCACACCCATTGGGTCAACATTTTCAATAAAACAGACTGTAATTTTGTTGGCTTTTGCGTCTCTGACCACTTCGAGTTCGTGCTCCTCCCAACCCAAAACAGACTCTTCTACAAGCACCTGGCCTATCAGACTTGCAGATAATCCCCGCGCAACGATTGTTCTCAGCTCTTCTATATTGTAGGCAATGCCTCCGCCAGTCCCGCCTAAGGTGTAAGCAGGTCTGAGAACAACGGGGTATCCAAGCTCCTCGGCTGTCCTTTCGGCTTCCTCAACAGAATGTGAAGGAGAGCTCCTGAGCACAGGAATAGCAAGTTTAGCCATTGTCGCCTTAAAAGAAATCCTGTCTTCACCTCTTTGTATGGCATCTGCCTTTACCCCTATCAATTCAAGGTTGTATTTGTCCAATATCCCCTCTTTGCTTAGGCTTGCCGAAAGGTTGAGTCCGGTCTGGCCACCAAGGTTGGGCAGGAGGGCATCGGGTCTTTCCTTGATAATTATTTTCTCGGCATTTTCAACGGTAAGGGGTTCAATGTACGTCCTGTCAGCCATTTGAGGGTCAGTCATAATGGTTGCCGGATTGGAATTCACTAAGATCACTTCGTAGCCCTCCTCTTTGAGAGCTTTACAAGCCTGGGTTCCTGAATAGTCGAACTCACACGCCTGACCAATGATAATAGGTCCAGAGCCGATAACCATTATCTTCTTTATGTCAGTTCTTTTAGGCACTTATTTCTCCTTTCTCAAATTTCCCTTAACAGATCTCGACGCGACGTCTTGTCTTCCCAAAATCTTTCCATCCTTACTCTTCATTAGCTCTTTACAATGAGGTGCTTAGGTAATGAATAGTCAACTGTGTTTAACTTGTAGGTGGGCGAGGAGGCTCTGGGGAGCCTATTTGGCCCCTCCTAGTTGTCTATCCGCTGCCTTAAGTAATTTAGCCAACTCGGTCCTCTGGCCCTCGTCTAATGGACACTTATTGGGAGCAGTCTTAATCAGGTGTAGTGCCTTTTTTCGAGCGTTCTCCAGCATTGTAGAGGGATTGTCTTTCCAGGACATAGGGACTCTTCTGTCCATCAGCTCAGGAAACCACTGGTATCGACGAAAATATTTAGCGGTGTGCTCGGTATCTAAAAACACCGCACCCTTAGAGGCGAGTTCGACA
>DAOVDP010000025.1 GCA_030669445.1 Candidatus Latescibacterota bacterium
AAAAGTCTAAAATCTAACGCAGAGACGCAAAGGCGCAGAGAAAAAATAAGAGACATAATTATCTGATTATTTGAAAGTATCTTCTTTCTTTGCGTCTTTGCGACTTTGCGTTGAAAATCAATGGTGGAGACTTTTTACGAGTCAATCAAACATCGAACTGTTTCAATCGAAAGATAGAACCCGTAAAACTGAAGAAATTCCCTCTATTTCTTGGGCGGGGTGATATCCTCCATTTTTGCCAGTTTATCCAACAGTCCTTTCTCTTCTCTGTTAAGTTTTGTAGGAATCCACACATTGACTCGTACCAGTTGATCACCCTTCCCGTAACCATCGGCTCTGGGCAACCCTTTGCCCCTAAGCCGGAACACCTTGCCCGACTGCGTGCCAGGAGGAATTTTCATCAGCACCTTCCCGTAAAGGGTGGGTACTTCCACCTCACTTCCCAGAGCTACTTGCGGAAAACCTATGGGAAGCTCGTAGATGACATCCTCACCGTGTCTGGCAAAGTGCGAGTGGGGCAGTTCTTCTATGAAAATAAGCAGATCACCAGCAGGGCCACCACGGGGGCCAACATCGCCCTGGCCACGCAAGGGAACATAATTACCATTTCCCACACCTGGGGGAATTTTTACCGACATGGTGGCTGTGCTTCGCACTCTTCCTTCGCCAGCACAACTGGGGCAGGGTTCGGTGATTATTCTGCCTTCTCCGCCACACCGGGGGCAAGTGGTAACGTTAATAAACTGCCCGAAGAAAGACCTCGAGCTCTGTTTCACCTGGCCAATGCCGTGGCAAAGAGGACAAGTCTGGGTAGCACCGGTGCGGGATCCTGTGCCTCTACATGCTTCACAGCGCCGGATTTTTTTCAGTCGGAGCTTCTTCTCCACCCCAGTGGCGATCTCTTCTAAAGAGAGTTGCAGGCTAACCCTGAGATCTGATCCTCTTTGTGGACCTGCTTCTCTTGTCCGACTTCTTCTCCCAAATATGTCGCCAAAAAATCCTTCGCCGAAGAGATTCTCAAACATATCCTCAAAATCGGTGGCGTGGGTGAAATCCGACCACTGGAATCCGCCACGGCCAAAGGTATCTCCGAGTCCCTCGTGCCCAAATCGGTCGTAGGTGGACCGTTTCTTGGGATCAATAAGTACCTCGTATGCCTCGGATGCCTGTTTAAACTTTTCCTCGGCCTCTTTGTCCCCAGGATTTCTATCCGGGTGATACTGCATTGCCTGCCGCCGATAAGCCTTCTTGACCTCCCCCTCAGAGGCGTCTCGACTTAATCCCAACACTTCATAATAGTCGCGCTTTGCCATAGGGAAAAAACCTCACAAATAGTTAGTACTTTGTTTTACAAATAAAGGTAACAATCCGGCCACAAAGACACTAAGGCACAAAGAGTTAATAAGTTCTTCTCTTTCTGATAAAAGTCTAGAATGAATATATTTCCTTCGTGTCTTCGTGCCTTAGTGGCTGAATAATTACAAATAAAGTTAGAACCTCATCGATAGAGCCACTCTGTTTTTTTCTAAGTCTACATTAATCACCTTCACCTCAACTATGTCTCCCACAGAAACGACCTCGAAAGGATCCTTTATAAATTTATCGCTGAGCTGAGAGATATGCACCAAGCCGCTTTTTCGCATCCCGATATCCACGAAAACGCCGAACGGAGCCACAGTTTTCACTCTTCCCTTAAGCAGCATTCCTTCCTTCAAATCTTCCAGCCGTAGCACTTCGGTCCGTAACATAATTGGACGGGAATCTTCCCGAATGTCGGTGGTGGGGTTCTCCAGATTTTTCAAAATATCCTTAAAGGTGGACTCCTGCAATGAGAATTCAGAGGCCAATTGGGCTGTATCCACCTTAGCCAGTCTCATCTTCACCCGCACCGCCTTGACACTCTCTGGTAGATTGCTAACACCACTTCCCCATCGCTCCAGCAATTGATAAACAGTATCGTATTGTTCCGGGTGAATAAAGGTATTATCCAAGGGATTAGGCCCGCCTTTTACCCGCAGGAAACCTACACACTGGAAGAATTCTCTATCTCCTAAACCCTCAACTTCCTTTAGTTCATCCCGACTCTGGAACCCGCCCCGTTCTTCCCGGTAATGAACGATCCGTTTGGCTGACTCTGGCGACAAACCAGGGACATACTTGAGTAGAGAGGCTGAAGCTGTATTTAAGTCAACTCCCACCCGATTAACGCAGAGCTGAATAACAAAAGAGAGCTCATCATTCAGCCGGTCCTGATCTATTTCCTGCTGGTAGATTCCGATCCTAATAAATTTAGGATTGATTTTAACCAGCTCTCTTAAGGGATCTTGAAGTCGGCGGGCGATGAAGATAGTGCTTCGTAGTCCCGCATCCAGCTCGGGGAACTCCTCCTGGGCCGCTTCAGAAAATGAATACGCAGAAGTTCCATCCTCGTCTACCACTGTATAAGAAAGCTTTCTCTCCGAGCGGGAAAGAATTTCCACCACCAATCTCTCTGTCTGCTCAACAGCCATTCCGTTGCCCAGGGCAATAATGTCTATCTGATCTCTTTGGACAAGATCCAATAGGTCACTCACTGTTTGCTCCCACTGGTTTTGTAAATCAAGCACTGTCCCCTCTATGTATTCTCCTGCCTGGCCAATTACCGCCGCCTTGGTGACCGTTTTGACTCCGGAACCTATGCCCAGTATTACTCTGTTCTTGAGAGGCGCTCTTAACAGCTCGCTCTTTAAGTTTTTGGCAAACATAGTGATAAAGTATTCTTCAGCCTTTTCTGTCAGTTCACTCCTCAATTGCCGTTCAATAACAGGGGCAATCAGTCGTCGGTATCCCTCTTTCATAGCCTTCTTTAGCTCATCGAGAAAGATCGTTTCCCTATTCTTCACCACATGAGCCTCTATCCTCTTGACTATCTCCTCTTCGGGGGCATCTATCGATACCTTGAGGATCTTTTCCTTCTCGCCCCGGTTTATAGCCAGGATTCGATAAGGCGGGATCTTCCAGGGAGTTTCGCTATACTTGTAATACATCTCAAACTCGCCTCGCAGAAACTGGCCTCTGGCTTGGGTGACAAGCATCCCCTTCTGAGAGGTGAACTTTCTCACAATTTCCCTTATTTCAAGATCTTGAGAGAAATACCTGGCGACAATATCTCTGGCTGATACCAAAACAGCCTCAGTGGTAAGTAGATCCCCTTCTGTCCTCACATACTGTAAGGCGTGATCTTCAGGTGAGCCTTGTGTCACTTCCTGAGCTAACATTAGGTCTGCTAGTGGTTGCAACCCCAGTTGCCTTGCCAACTCCGCCCTGGTAAGCTCTGCTGGCTTGAATGCCAGGTATAAGTCTTCAATTTCAAGGACAGTTGAAGCGTTCTCAATTTTCTCTTCTATCTGAGAGGAGAACGTCCCCTGGTGACTGAGAAGTTCGATAAGTTCCTTCTTTCTCTGTTCTAAGAATTTCATAGCGTTCAGACTTCGCTGGATTTCACGGAGCTGTTCTTCATTCAACCCCCCAGTCGCTTCTCTCCGATACCAAGCAATAAAGGGCACTGTGTGTCCTGCCTCTAAGAGCTCAACTGTCTTTTCTACCTGCGACACCTTCAAAGATAGTTTAGATGCAATCTTGATAACCATTTCTACTCCTCATTGAATAAAGCATTCACAAATTCTGATGGGTCAAATTCTTTCAAATCATCCACTCCTTCTCCGATTCCAACCATTTTGATGGGAATGTTCAAATTATCTTTAATTGCGACAACAATACCTCCTTTCGCTGTTCCATCCAGTTTAGCCAGGGCGATTCCGGTCAGTCCGATGGCCTGGTTGAAGTAATCTGCCTGGGCGATTGCGTTCTGTCCGGTGGTTGCGTCAAGCACCAGGATCGTCTCATCAGGGGTACCTTCTGCCTGCTTACTCAGTACCCTTTTGATCTTCTTCAACTGTTCCATGAGGTTTACCTTGGTGTGAAGTCTGCCAGCAGTGTCAATGATGAGCAGATTCGCCCCTCGGGACTGGGCGGCACAAAAAGCATCGAAGACTACTGAGGCGGGATCGGCTCCAGGTTGATGCCGGACCAGTTCCGCCCCGGCCCGCTTGGCCCAGATCGCCAACTGTTCGATAGCCGCCGCTCGGAAGGTATCGGCCGCAGCTAAGACAACCTTTCCGCCCCAATCCCGATATCTTTTGGCTAACTTGCCGATCATCGTGGTCTTGCCTGTACCGTTCACTCCCACAGTCATAATCACATAGGGGCGACCTTCCGGCTTGGTAAACTCCATCGTAGCCGGAGCCGAGCCGTCCCAGATGGCCAAAATTTGCTGTTTCAGAAGGATCTTAACCCCCTCCGAATCACTTAGATTCCCTCGCCGAATTGATTCCCGAAGACCCCGAATGATTTTTTCGCTGGTCTCCACTCCAATATCCGCCCCGATGAGTACCTCTTCGAGTTCTTCCAGCATTTCCCCATCTGCCCTCGGATGTCTGCTCACCACCGCTGAAAGCTTCCTCACCATCCCGGTGCGAGTTTTCTTCAGGGCATCTGCTAATTTTCTAAACAAGAGATTCTGCTCCTGTAGTTTCACAATTACCTTTAGTTAATCAGTCTGCATAAAGATATAGTATAAGAAATCGGGAGAGATTTGTCAATAGAAACTTGATCCCTCCGTAGAAAGTCTCCACTGTTGATTTTCAACGCAAAGACGCAAAGAAAGAAGATACTCTCAAATAATCAGATAATTATCTTTTATTTTTTCTCTGCGCCTTTGCGTCTCTGCGTTAGATTTTAGACTTCCTACGAGTCAATCAATTATGGCTCCCCAACTTCAATAAGCTACTGTAAGATCAGTGATTAGGGACATTAGTACGATTCAGCAAGATAGGTTTCTGTTCAACGAATAGAACAGAGGGATTTTTTCCCTTGACAAGACGCCCTCAAAATTGTATCATTTCTCAACAGGAGGCAAAGAAATGGCCAAAAGCTACACTGAGATAAACGCAAAGATAAAAAAGGGGGCAGCAGTAGTAGTCACTGCCGAGGAGATCATCGACATTGTTGAACAAGAAGGAACCAAAAAGGCCGCCGAACAGGTAGATGTGGTTACTACAGGTACCTTCGGGCCGATGTGCTCCTCCGGGATGCTCCTAAATATCGGACATTCCACTCCCAAGATTAAAATTCACCAGGCCTGGTTAAACGACATCCCTACCTCTGCTGGCTTAGCCGCTGTAGACCTTTACCTGGGGGCTACCGCTCTGCCAGAGCACGACCCATTGAATACCCATTATCCGGGAGAGTTCCTCTACGGCGGGGGCCATGTGATCGAGGACTTAGTCGGAGGTAAAGACATTCAACTTAAGGCTATCGGCTACGGTACTGATTGCTATCCCCGGAAACGCCTGGAGACATGGATTAACATTAAAGACCTGAATCAAGCCACCCTGTTGAATCCCAGAAACGCCTACCAGAATTACAATGTGGCAGTAAACCTTTCAGCTAAAATCATTCACACCTATATGGGCGTCCTCAAATCCAACTTGGGGAACGCCATCTACTGCAGTGCCGGTCAGCTCAGTCCCCTGTTTAATGACCCCTTTTACAGAACCATCGGCGTTGGGACCAGAATCTTCTTAGGGGGTGGGGTGGGCTATGTCTGCTGGCATGGGACCCAACATGATCCTAACGTTCCTAGAGGAGAAAACGGCGTGGTCAAAGCCGGAGCAGGCACCTTGGCCGTCATTGGAGATCTCAAACAGATGAGCCCTGAATGGTTGGTCGGCGTAAGTATGTTGGGATATGGGGCATCGCTGACGGTGGGACTGGGTATTCCCATTCCTATCTTAAACGAACAGACCGTCCGCTTCACCGCGGTCAAAGACGAAGAGATATGGACTCCAATAGTTGATTACTCCGATGCCTACCCCAATAATAGATCGGAGATCCTGGGCGAGGTAGATTACAAATCCTTAAAACAAGGGAACATCACCATAAAAGGGGGAAAGGTCCCTACTTCCTCTCTTTCCAGTTACTCCAAGGCAAGAGAGATTGCCAAGACCCTGAAGGAGTGGATCAAAAAGGGAGAATTTCTCTTGGGGGCTCCTTCGCAACTTGTCCCTTCGGTAGAGTCTGGAGTTCGGTTTAAACCTTTGAAATATCGCCCCCTCCAGTAACTCAAAACATAGATCCGGAAAATTTAAGCACTGAAAAACACCGAAAAAGAAACCAACAGAATGGAAGCAAACCGGGAACTCTTGTAGGGGCAACCCTCCGTGGTTGCGCAATCAATATCAGGATCAGGGCAGGCACGGGGGCCTGCCCCTACGAAAATGTACCTATAATCCTTTATCTCCTGAAGGTTGTTGCGAAATAACACCATCGGTTACCAGTAACCAGTTTTTCACTCTGAAGCACCTTCAGAATCCTCGCTACAGCTCCCAAACCAGCTTCTTGAATATCTCTCCTCTCTCTCTAAAATTCCTGAACATATCGTAGCTGGCACAGGCAGGGGACAGTAACACTACTCCACCCTTTCGAGTCTCTTCCTTGGCTTTCTGTACCGTTTGAGCAAGAGAAAGACAATAGTGCAAAGATACTTTCCTTCCCTGTTGGTTTTTTTCTCTCTCCACCAGAGTGCCGATCTTCTCCGCAGTGGCTCCAATCAGGATGAGAGTCTTCACTCGAACAACAATTGCTTTTGCTAACTCTCCGAACTGCAGGCCTTTATCGGACCCTCCCACGATAAGGGTGATCTCTCCTGAGAAGCAGTCTAAGGCCGCTAAAGTAGATTCAGGAGTAGTAGCGATGGAATCGTTGTAGTATTTCACTTCGCCCAGTTCTCTGACAAATTCTAACCGATGTTCTACGCCCTGGAAAGTGCGAAATGTCTCTCGAATGGCCTTTAGTGGAGCTTCTGCCAACCAGGCGGCTACGGCTGAACCCAGGGCATTTTGCAGATTGTGTTTGCCTGGCAGAAGCATTTCTTGTACCCCACAGATCTCGGCATCGTGGGTCCCTTGCCTCAAAATAATCTTCTCCCCTTGGACAAATACCCCTTGGTTAAGCTCCTTCTTCAGACTGAAGAACCATACCTTGCCCTGGCATTCTCTTTCCCAATCTCTGACAATGGGGTCGTCGTAGTTCAGGATTGCTATATCTCCAGGTCCTTGGTAAGCGATTATCTCTTTCTTGGCCTCAATGTAGTTTTTCATCGTCCGGTGGCGGTCAAGATGGTTAGGAGTGAGATTGGTTATTACCGCTATGTGTGGGCTTTTGCCTACACTCCGGAGGTATTCTAACTGAAAGCTGGAAAGCTCCAACACCACCGGGGTATCAGGTTTAATCTGGCCAAGCCGCTCCAGGGGAGACCCCCCAATATTTCCTCCCACCACGGTCTGGGGGTTGACTCTTTGGAGGATATCACCGATTAAGGCGGTGGTAGTAGTCTTGCCATTAGTTCCGGTTATCCCGATTACAGGTGCAGAACAGAGGCGGAAAAAGAGGTTCATCTCTGTTTCAATCGGTACATCGTTCTCCTGGGCAACCTTCAAGAAAGGAGACTGTTGAGACACGGCTGGGTTGACCACAATCAACTCTGCCTCCTGGAAATCCCTTCTGTCGTGTCTACCCAGTTTCAGCGTCACTGGCAGATTGGCTAAGGCATCTACTGATTCCTGGAGGGTCTCTCTATCCCGCAGATCAGTGACGGTGACTTCGGCTCCCTTACTCACCAAGAACCTGGTGACGCCCAACCCTCCCCCGAAAAGTCCCAATCCCATTACAGTAACTCTCTTGCCCTTGAAGTCCAACTTTATCTCTCTTTCTGTCCTTTTCACCCGAAGCCTCCCAGTTACTCTGAGAAAGAAACTCCCTCTTGTTTTCTCCTCTTTTTTATCAACTCCAACAGTTTTTTATTAAACTCCTTGGCAGGGTGATGGCCACTGACTCGCAAAAGATAATTAAGGGCAATTATTTCGGCAATTACGGTGATATTTTTGCCTGGATAGATGGGAATGGTAACCTTTGGAATCTCTACATCCAAAATGGAAACAACCTTATCATCGATACCTATTCTCTCGTAGTCCATGTTTTCGTCCCAGTCTACCAGTTCTACTTCTACCTGGAGTCTCTTTTGGAGACGGATCGCCCTAACCCCGAATACCTTCTCCACATCCACTATGCCCACGCCCCGGATCTCGAGGTGATGGCGCAGGATATCATTGCCTTTGCCCATCAAAATACCTTGGCTCCTGCGGCTAATGATCACTATATCATCGGCGACCAGGTGATGTCCCCGTTCCACCAGGTCTAAGGCAAGCTCGCTTTTGCCTATGGAGCTTCTGCCAGTGAATAGAAGGCCAACACCATAGACATCCACCAAGGAACCGTGGAGAGTGAGGCGAGGGGCAAAGATATCGTCTAAGTAGAGGCTAAACAGATGAGTGAACTTAGTGGTGGCAAACCTCGTTTTGAACAGAGGAATAGCCTGTTGGTCGGCAAGTTCTGTTAACCCGCCAGGAATGGGGTTATTTCCGGTGACGATAATGCAGGGGAGGTCGAACTGGAAGATCATCTCCAAGGTCTCCCGTCTCTCTTTCTCTGGAAGCTCAGCCAAGTAGAGCATCTCGGTGTTGCCCAGTAGCTGAACTCGATCAAAGGTGTAAAGCTCAACAAATCCGGTTAAAGCCAGACCCGGGCGATGGATCTCAGCACTGGTGAGCTTTCTATCCATCCCTCCCTGTCCAGCCACCAGTTTCAAAGCTAACCTCCGTCGATTCTGTTTGAAAAATGTCTCTACAGTGATTTCTCCCATCAAAGATCCTCCCTTATGAATTCCTTAACGCCCGGATATTCTCCGTCACATCGCCTGACCCGAAGATAGCCGAGCCCGCAACTAAGATATCCACCCCCGCCTGCTTAGCCTTAGATGCGGTTTGGGGCCATATTCCGCCATCAACTTCAATCTCTGTCTTCAACCCTGCTTGGTCAATCCACTGGCGCAATTGTCTTATCTTCTCTAAGCAAGAAGGTATAAAGGTTTGTCCCCCAAAGCCAGGATTGACCGACATCACCAGCACAAGGTCTAACTGGTCGAGCACAGGTTTCAGTACATCAACTGGGGTATCGGGGTTAAGGGATACGCCGACGCAAACCTGCTGGGTGCGGATTTGACCAATTATCTCCGGTAGGTCGGGACAAACCTCTATATGGACGGTAATAGAGTCAGCCCCAACGGCAGCAAAATCCTCCAAATATTGGGCTGGCTGTTCGATCATCAAGTGTACGTCGAGTTTCAACTGGGTCAATTTCCTGATGGCTTTCACCACAATGGGCCCGAAGGTTATGTTGGGAACAAAGTGGCCATCCATCACATCTAAGTGTAGAAGGTCTGCCCCGCCTGCCTCTGCCTTCTCGACTCCGGTGCGCAGACAGGCAAAATCGGCTGCTAAAAGAGATGGTGCTATTTTCACTCTCTTCTCTCTCAAAGTTGATCCTTTCGTAAAAAGTCCGCGTCATTGATTTTCAACGCAAAGACGCCAAGACGCAAAGAAAGAAGCTATTCTTTAATAATCAAATAATTATATCTCTTGTTTTCTCTCTGCGTCTTTGCGTCTCTGCGTTAGATTTCAAACTTTTTACGAGTCAATCAAAGTTCACTCACCACCAGATCTACCTGCTCCCCCCTCTGCACCTTTTCGCCTGGGTTGACCGATTGTTCCAAAACAGTGTCAGGAAGATACTCAACATCGGGAAGATAGCTTATTGTCCCTGACTTCAAGTTCATTTTTTCCAGCACAGTCAGGGCTTCTTCTAAGGCTTTGCCTAACAGGTTAGGCATCAACATCTCCCCTTCTTCCGGCCCGATGCTCACCACAAGATTCACCAGCACATCTGCTCCTACAGTGGTGTCTGGTGCAGGCACCTGGGAGATGATCGTCCCCTTCTGGAACTGATCAGAGGCTTCCCTACTGACTGGCCCCACCTTAAGCCCTCCTTGCTCTAAAAGCAGCCTTGCCTCTCGCTCTGAAAGCCCACACACATCTGGAACCTCATAGAGTTTCCCCCCTTTGCTGACAACGACATAAATGTGCCTTCCTACCTTTACCTGGGAGAAGGGGTCGGGCCTTTGAGAGATTATCTGCCCTGCCGGAAGCTGTTCTGTCTGCTGCCATCTTTCCACGCTCAAAATAAGGCCCTTCGTCTGCAAAATATTCGTTGCCTCCTCCAGGTTTTTTTCAGTTACGTCGGGCACCTCAACCTCTTGCCCGTATTTTACCACCCTGGGCATAATCACCCGGTCAAAAAGCACCAAGCCCACAACTAAGCACACAATTCCTGCCAACAGGAGTAAAAGTATCTGCTTAACCATCCTCAACTCTCCTTATTCTGGCGGCAAAAGACCCGTCGCAATGGTCTCTGGGAGGGAAAATTCTAACATAGTCATCTGTTCCGGAATCTATCTGAAGTCAGCAATGGATTCCCGCTAACGGCATGCGGGAATGACAAATTCAGAAACTATTTAATCTTGGTGCCTTGATGTCTTGGTGGCCAAACTGTTATTTCTGGACAGATAGGTAGCAAGCACCTTCCGGACAATGGGGGCGGCGGCGGTGGCGCCGTGCCCTCCTGCCTCTACCACTGCAGCCACTGCTATGCTTGGTTCTTCAAAGGGAGCATAAGCGATAAACCAGGCATGGTCCTCTCCGTGGGGATTCTGGGCGGTTCCTGTCTTGCCCGCTACCTGAAAACTCCTTGCCCTGGCTAAATACCCCGTCCCTTTCTCCCCTTCCACTGCTTCTAAGAGCGCTTGCCTGATAAGTGAGAGAGTAGAAGCAGAAATTGCCCTTACATCCTTAACAACAGGCTGGGGGGACAAAACCACATCTCCCTTAGCAGTGACGACCTTCTTTAAAAGGTAGGGTCGGGCTAACTTCCCAGTAGCTATCGCCCCGATGTAACAAGCCATCTGTAGAGGGGTAACCAGAATCTCTCCTTGCCCGATGGCCAAGTTCAGCAGTAGCCCTTTAGTCCATTTTCCTTTCCCATATTCCCGGTCATAGTATTCCGCAGAGGGAATAAGTCCACTTGCCTCGCCGGGCAGATCAATACCAGTTTTCTTACCTAATCCCAGAACCCGTGCGTACCGACCCCATTTCTCTAAACCCACTTTCAACCCCAGTTGATAGAAATAGACATCGCAGGATTGAGCAATCGCTTGGATTAGTCCTAAACAGCCGTGGCC
>DAOVDP010000096.1 GCA_030669445.1 Candidatus Latescibacterota bacterium
TCATGAAGAAGATGAAAGCCCTCGTTAAGAAAAAGCCCGAGCCAGGTTTATGGCTTGAGGAGATGCCGATTCCGGAATTTGGTATCAATGATGTTTTGATAAAAATCCACAAAACGGCCATTTGCGGCACAGATATTCACATATATGACTGGAATGCTTGGGCACAGAGGACCATATCGACTCCAATGATTATAGGCCATGAGTTCGTTGGAACCGTGGAAGAGGTAGGCAATAATGTCCACGATTTTAGCAAAGGGGACCTGGTGAGTGGTGAGGGGCATATCACTTGCGGACACTGCCGAAACTGCCTTGCCGGACGTAGACACCTGTGCATGGACACCCGCGGCGTGGGGGTGAATCGAAACGGTGCCTTTGCCGAATATCTGTGTATTCCGGTATCAAATGTATGGTACTGTGATCCAAGTATACCTACGGATATACTTTCATGCTTTGACCCTCTTGGTAATGCAGTACATACTGCCCTCTCTTTTGATGTACTCGGTGAAGATGTATTAATAACCGGTGCTGGCCCTATCGGTATAATGGCAGTGGCTATCCTCAGGCACGCTGGCGCGCGTTATGTAGTGATAACCGATATCAATCCCTACAGACTGAATCTGGCCCGGAAAATGGGGGCTACGCGTGTCCTGAATGTGACCGAAGAAAAAATCGAAGATGTAGTCAAAGAGTTAGGTATGAAGGAAGGTTTCGACGTAGGACTTGAAATGTCAGGCAATGCGGAAGCCTTTAGGAGTATGCTGGCCAATATGTGCCATGGCGGTAAAATTGCCATACTGGGAATACAGCAGTCTGATACTGCCATTGATTGGAATCAGGTGGTCTTTAACGGGCTAACGATTAAAGGGATTTATGGGCGGGAAATGTACGAAACTTGGTACAAGATGACAAGCATGATCCAATCGGGCGTAGATATTTCATCGGTAATAACTCATCGCTTTGGCTATCAGTCATTTGAGAATGGTTTCGAAGTTATGAGGTCTGGCAGCTCAGGAAAAGTTATTCTTAACTGGAGCGACTGAAATGGAGGAAAATACGAAATGATCGATACGATGAGACCCTATCTAACTCAGCAACTCGAACAAATCGAGGAAAGTGGGCTGGTTAAGACCGAGCGGATCATCACCAGCCCCCAACGGGCGCGGATCAATGTAACAGCAGGCCAGAATGTGCTAAATATGTGCGCAAATAATTATCTGGGCCTTGCTAATCACCCTGAGATTGTCAAGGCTGCCAAGGCTGGTTTGGACAGATGGGGGTACGGGCTCTCGTCTGTACGCTTCATTTGTGGAACGCAGGGAATCCACAGAACACTGGAGCAGAAGATTTCTGAATTTCTCGGTACTGAGGCCACAATTCTCTATACCTCCTGTTTTGATGCAAATGGGGGCCTTTTTGAAACTCTCTTATCCGAAAAAGATGCTGTTATCAGTGATGCACTTAACCATGCGAGCATTATCGATGGCATCCGGCTGTGTAAGGCAAAACGCCTGCGTTACAACAATTGTGACATGGCTGACCTTGAGGCGAAACTCAAGGAAGCCGCTGACTGCCGCTTTCGTCTGATTGCAACTGATGGCGTGTTCTCTATGGACGGAACCATAGCCAGATTACAGGACATCTGCAACCTTGCAGACAAATACAAGGCTTTGGTCATGATCGACGATTCCCATGCGGTGGGAGTCCTTGGCAAGAAGGGAAAAGGCACGCATGAATACCATGGTGTACTGGACCGGGTGGATATAATTACCGGTACACTTGGAAAGGCACTCGGTGGAGCCAGCGGCGGCTATACGAGCGGCAGAAAAGAAATCATTGACGTGCTGCGTCAATGCTCACGGCCCTATCTTTTTTCCAATACCCTTGCTCCCAGCATCGTATGCGCATCCCTAAAAGCCCTTGATATGATCTCCTCATCGACGACTCTGCGGGACAAACTGGAGGGAAATACCCGCTACTTTAGAGAAGGAATATCGAAAAGGGGGTTCGCCATTAATCCCGGCTCCCATCCTATCGTACCGATCATGCTTGGTGATGCAGTGCTGGCACAAAAGATGGCCTCCAGGCTCCTCGAAAAAGGAGTGTATGTCATCGGCTTCTTCTATCCTGTGGTTCCCAAAGGAAGGGCAAGAATACGGACGCAGATTTCCGCTGCTCACTCCCTGGAAGATCTTGATTTTGCAGTAAAAATGTTTGCCGAAGTCAAACAAGAATTTGGGATATCAGGGGTTTTGCCTGAGAAGGACCATTGAGCTGGGTTTCCCGTGGACGGATAGGGGCGAAGCTTCGGGGAATGTCAAATGAGACAATTACCTTAAATTATATGGAGTAATTTGTCTTAGAGTCTAAAAGGATTCCTCCTGAATGACATCTTTGTCAGTTACCCATACAGCTCGACATAGTTTTGTAGGTTGGGTTGAGGAACGAAACCCAACATGTTAATCAAACAGGTTCAACCCAACCTACAACGACTATTAACACACATACTTCACGGGTGAAGAAAAGAAACCCACGATTTTAATCGTGGGTACCAAAAGTAAGAGAATACGTGCAACCGATTCATCGGTTTTCGCTCAGGTGTCTGACTGCTCCGAAGAAAAGCACAGCATAAGACATCAAAAATGCTCCCTCATTAAACCGTTAAAACGGTTAACAGTTTTGTTAACAGGACCCTTAGGCCCACGAATAAATTCGTGGGCTGCCAGGTGGTGGAATTCCGAATCTGAGACAAATCCTATGATCTTGCGTTACGAAGACCTCTAGGCCAGATGGGTCCAAAGTCTAAGGTAGAAAAAGACAGGTAGAATAGATGCAACAGAAAATCGCCCAGGTTGTTTTCCCTCTTCCCACCGAGAAGTATTTCAGTTACATAATTCCTGAGACTTTAAACCAACGTGTCCAAAGGGGCAGCCGGGTCTGGGCGCCCCTGGGGAGGCGCCTGCTGACCGGGTTTGTGACAGACCTAAACCAAGAGACTGAACTCTCCGAGCTTAAGCCTATTTCAGATGTGCTCGAGCCCTATCCCGCCTTTGACCCGCAGATACTCCGACTCACCCGCTGGGTGGCAGAATACTACCTGTCGAGTTGGGGAGAGGTCTTAAACACCGCCCTGCCCTCTGGTATCCATTTCGGGGGCAGCGAGTATCTCACTCTAAAGAAACCGAAGCTGCAGCATCCTTTACCTGAAGCAATGAGGGGAAAAAAGCACCAGACAGTGCTGGAGTCTCTTCTCCAGAAGGGGACCAGAAGCCTCTCGGGATTGGAGAAGGAACTGGGAAAGGAAGCCCTCTATGCCGCTATCTACGATCTGGAACAGATGGGCTATGTGGCGATAAGGGCCAGAGAAGAACGGGTGGTACGGCTGGCCGAAAACGATCCGGCAAAGCTAAAACAGCAGATCGATGGTCTGAAGAAAAAAGCCCCTCGCCAGGCTCGCCTGTTGGAAATCCTTGGGGAAAACGGAGGCCGGATAGCCGCTCTCCATCTGAGCAGAAATTTGGGCGTCGAGGCCGATGTGGTAAAAAGACTGGAGAAAAAAGGCCTGGTAGAGCTCTGTTTTGAGGAGCCTGAAACCTCCTCCAGCGAAAAAGATGGTCAGACGGTTGGGGAACTGGATCTATCCCCGACTCAGTTAGAAACATCCCAGCAGATTGAACAGGTTCTGGCTGGGGGTCGCTATCAGACAATACTCTTACAAAGCTCTCCCGGTGCAGATAGAACGCCCCTTTACCTGCAGGCAATCTCTTTTGTGCTCCGAGAGGGAAAGGGCGTTATTATACTGGTTCCGGAGATATTTTCGAGCGCCAGGCTGTTTGAGCATCTCCGGACGGCCTTGGGACAGCAGGCAGCGGTGCTTCACAGTCGGTTCTCGGATGCGGAGAGATACAGGCTGTGGCGGCAAGTTAGAGAAGGCAGAAAACGGGTGGTAATAGGCCCTCGTTCGGCGGTGTTTGCCCCGGTGGTAAATCTGGGGCTGATTGTAGTGGACGAAGAGCAGGATTCCTCCTACAAGTGCGAGTCCAGTCCGCGATATCACGCCCGGGATGTGGCGATTGTGCGGGCAAAGATGGCTGAGGCGGTGGTTTTGCTCGGTTCGGCGGCTCCTTCTCTGGAGTCCTATCACAATGCTTCCACAGGCAAGTTTTCCCTCTGTCGCCTTCCCCGGGAGGCCAACAGCCCTCTGCCCAAAGTCACAATTGTCGACATCCGAAGCCTGCGCTCGACGAAAGCAAAAAAGAGAACAATTTTGTCTCCCTTGCTTTGCGAAAAGTTGAATACCTCTCTTCAGCAGGGCAAACAGGCTGTGCTGTTTCAGAACCGCCGGGGCTACGCCACTTACCTTCAATGCAGCCAATGCGGCTTTGTTCCCCTCTGCCAGAACTGCCAGGTGAGTCTCACCTACCATCGGGAGGAGCACCAGATGGTGTGCCATTACTGCGGATTTAGCCAAGAAGCTCCCAGTGCCTGTCCCCAGTGTCAGGGCTATGATATCCGCTTAGGAGGGATCGGCACCGAACAGGTAGAAAAAACTCTCCACTCTCTCTTCCCCGGGACGAAGGTGCTCAGAGTAGACCTGGATACAACGAAACGAAAAGATTCCTACCGGCGGTTGCTGCAGTTTGCTCAGGACAACCGGGCGGATATCCTCCTGGGCACTCAAATGATCGCTAAGGGGATGGATTTTCCCAAGGTGAGCCTGTTAGCGGTTGTGCTGGCCGACAGTTGCCTGAATCTGCCCGATTTTCGGGCCGCCGAGAAGACCTTCCACCTGCTGATTCAATTAACCTCCGGACTGACAGGGGGAGAGGTGGTCGTGCAGACATACTCTTCGGGGAATTGGGCTATTAGGCACTTCAAGAATCACGATTTCGATGGATTTGCCCGCCGAGAACTTGCCGACCGAAAACAATTGAACTATCCACCCTGGGGCAGGTTAGTCAATGTAGTGTTTCAGGGCAAAGTCTCAGAGGATGTGATCTCTGTGGCTCAGGATTACGCCCAACTTCTGCGGGAAGTTACTTCTAAGAGAATACAGATTCTGGGTCCCTCCGAGGCTTACCGGGGAAAAGTAAAAGGTACCTTCCGCTGGCAAATCCTCCTCAGGGGCAAATCATCCAAGACTCTCCGGGAACTCGTTGAGCAGTGCAACTACAGATTGAAAGCTAAAAGGGGAGTAAGGACTACCGTAGATGTTGACCCGGTGGAGATGATGTAGGAAAAAAGATAAGTACTTAGCCACGAAGGCACAAAGACACAAAGTATTACTCAGTCTTAGTGTCTTTGTGGCCAA
>DAOVDP010000049.1 GCA_030669445.1 Candidatus Latescibacterota bacterium
TTGGAGTGTGGCCAGCCCGCCAGAGAGTGGTGAAGCCCGCCGCCGATGGTGAAATAACGGGCAGATGCAGCCATCGGGCCTCCCGGGGTGGTTGGGGACAGCGCGCGCGGACAGATCAATCGAGGAACCTGGGAGACCCGGCGTGGTGGTGGCTTAGTCACCAACGCACAGCGGGAAGACATAACCGTTAGGCGGCCGCGTTGGGAGTCGGAGGGGTCCATAGTAGCGAAGAAGCGGCTAATTCCCGTGGAGCGAAGGGACCCTACTGAAGACATGTTTCTGTAAGAAGGGAGGAATGCCGATTGGGAAATCCTACTACGGAACAGGTGGCGAAGTCCGAAAAGGGTATGTCGCCAAGTCTTTCTTCTCTGAGACGGAAGCTGGGCCAAAAGGCCAAGCAGGAACCGAAGTTCCGCTTCTACACGTTGTACGGCCATATTGGCCGCGATGACGTGTTGAAGGCGGCATGGGAACGGGTGCGCGCCAATAAGGGCGCGCCTGGTGTAGACGGTGTAACGCTTGAGATGGTTGAGGCAAGTGAGGGCGGCGTGGCAGCATTTCTGGAAGATATTGGGGAACAGCTGCGCACAAAGACCTATAAGCCCCATCCGGTTCGTCGCGTCCTTATCCCTAAAGCCAATGGCAAGATGAGACCGCTGGGTATACCGACGGTGCGAGACCGTGTGGTTCAGATGGCGGCATTTCTGATATTGGAGCCGATCTTTGAAGAAGATTTTGAGGATTGCTCCTATGGATTTCGCCAGGGCCGCTCGGCGCACAATGCACTTGAGGAAATCCGCGGCCATCTCAAGGCCGGCTTTTGTGTGGTATATGACGCTGACCTGAGAGGGTACTTTGACTCGATTCCCCATGACAAGTTGATGGCGTGTTTGGGCATGAGGATCAGTGACCGGCATGTATTGAAACTGATCCGCATGTGGCTGAGGACACCGGTAGTTGAAGCAGCCAAGAGAGTGGGTGGTGCGGGCCGTTTGGCTCGGCGCTCGGAAAAGGGGACACCCCAAGGTGGGGTGATTTCTCCCTTGCTTTCCAACATCTACTTGCACTGGTTTGACAGGGTGTTCCACAGACCGTGTGGCCCGGCTATGTGGGCCAATGCGAAGCTGGTGCGCTATGCCGATGATTTTGTGGTTCTGGCGCGATACATTGACCATCGGATCGCGGGTTGGATCGAAGCGAAGGTCGAAGGGTGGATGAATTTGGAGATCAACCATGCAAAGACTCAAGTGTTGAATCTGCGCGAAGAAGGGACAAGCCTGGACTTTTTGGGGTATACGTTTCGGTTTGACCGCGACCTGAAAGGGCGCGATTTTCGGTACCTGAACATGTTCCCCTCGGACAAGGCTCTGGCTCGCGAGCGTGAAAAGCTGCGCGAAATGACCCGTGCACAGATGTGTTTTAAACCGATCCCGCACCTGATTGACGAGATCAACGAACATCTGCGCGGCTGGGCGAACTATTTTGGGCAAGGTTATCCACGGAAGACCTTCCGGGAAATCAATGCCTATGTGCGTCAGCGGTTGTATTGTCATTTGTCGCGTCGCAGTCAGCGTCCCTGGCGCCCGCCAAGAGGAACGACCTTTTATCGACAATTCGCGAAAATGGGGTTGCTCTACCTGTGAAAGCACTTCGGTCATATCTGTGTATGCCTCCGGCGAGAGTCTTCAGGAAAGCCGGATGCGGGAGATCCGCATGTCCGGTTTGACGAGGGGGAGGGGTAAGCCCCTCCCTACTCTACCGTTAGGTTTTAGACTTTTTACGACTGAATCATCAATTTAACCAGCTAAAATTCGTAATGGAGCGAACTCACCAGTCCACTGGTGTTCTTCTCGTATTCCACATCTTGGATCGTCTCTCTTCCGAAGGCGTATACATAACCCAAGTCTGCAGCCAGATTGTTCCACTTGTAACCTACTCCGAAAGAGACAATTTTCCGGTCGGCATCAATCAAGTTTGTCTGACTAACTGCCCTGTCAGAGACACCCCGAGGATCGAGCCCGAAACCTGCTCTGATCGCCAAATCCTCAACAGGGCAGTATTCTGCCCCTAGTCGGATCCTATTCGAAACCATCCACTGCTGGTCCACCTTGGAATCCTTAAATAGAGCACCTTCGACTTTGTAATCAATGTCTCTATAGAAATCAGACCAGTCTGTTCTCACCCAATCGGCGGTCAAAGTCAAGCTTCCCATTGCAGTATAAGCTACGCCCAGCCCAACTTGGACCGGCACCAGAAGCTTTTGGGTGTAATCACTCTCCTCCTGTAGAATCACCAGGTTTGTGCCCGAAGGAAGAGGATAGGTTGCACTGGCATCCCCTTTGAACTTTACCTGGCTTTCCGTCTTGTAAGAAACTCCTACGGCCAGACATTCGAGCGGTCGGTAGAGTAAACCAACAATTCCCTGCAATTGAATACCATCTGCTTTCATATCCAAGGTGTAAGTATACAGGGGAGTGACCTTTTTTGCATGGCGCTTCAATGATCCATCGAGAATATTCAAACCTAATCCTACCGACAACTGCGGGGTAATCTGCCGGGCGACGGAGATATTATAGGCAATTAGGCTGGTTTCCGTTTCATATGTGGCGTCAATGCCCGAGACGGTGTCCTCCCAGTTGCAGGAAAAGGCAAGAGGAACATAGGCACCTACCCCGATGGTACAGAAGTGCAAATTGTAATATACCCCTAAGGCAGGGAGAAAGGAAACCGATGTAACCTTTTCCTTGTTAAACTGGGACGGTTCTCCTCCCGTAAGCTGAAAAAATATGTCTCCCTGATCAGAGTTGGTCTGTCCGATCACAGAGTTGGCAATTGAGTTTCCATCTTCTGTCTCTATGTTCAGGTAGTCTGAATTGAAGCCCACTCCACATCCCGCCAATTGGGTCAAACCAGCAGGATTCCAGTAGATCGCTGTCCAGTCGTCGGCCAACCCAACATAAGCTCCTCCCATAGAGATTGCGCGGCTTCCAAACCCTCCACTCTCATACCCTGACGCCAGAATAGAAGTGGACAAGGCAAAGACAAGGACTACCACAAACAACGAAACAGAAATCCCTCTCAATGTGAGCATCTGCTTATCTCCTTGTTCGCTCGTGAATTAGAACGCTATCTCATTGCGGTTTTCAATTCTGACTATCCAATTTCTATAATTATAATAACTTTTTTCAGAATGTCAACAAATTTTTTTCAATTCTAAAGCCAAAAAAAGAAAAAGCTTGACAAATTACAAATTGCTCTTTAACTTATAAAGTAAGTGCGATATGAAATTCAATCCGCTTTCCAATAGCGAGCCAGACGGACAGACACTACATGATAGAGGGCGATCGATCCGCAGGAGCGGGAAATCTCAGAGGGAAAAAGTGCCTCCGACACTCTTGATAGTAGATGATGAGGAACGGGAGAGACTCCTTGTTGAGGAGTTTTTCACTAATGCGGGCTACAGGGTCATTTTGGCTTCATGTGGCAAGGAAGGGTTGAAAAAGTTTGTGGAGGCAGCCCCTGCTCTGGTGCTGCTGGACATCCGTTTGCCCGATATAGGGGGCATAGAGGTTCTCGAGGAGCTGAAAAGACTGAACAAGGAATGTCCCGTGATCATGGCAACAGGATACGCCTCTGTGGGGTCGTCGATACAGGCGATGAAGCTTGGGGCACTGGATTACATAATCAAGCCTTTTCGCCTGGACGAGTTGAAGTTAACCGTTGAGCGGGCCCTGGAGAAACCAGCACCAAGTTATCCACCCCACCCAAGCACCACAAAACCCACAAGCGGATTTGACAACATCATTGGTGATAGCCCGCAAATAAAAATCCTCCTGGCCACAGTGGCCAGGATGGCAAAAGTCGGCTCCGCCACGACGCTGATTCGAGGAGAAAGTGGAACCGGCAAGGAACTGATCGCCAGGGCAATTCACTTCAACAGTCGCCGATCCGATCATCCCTTTGTGGAGGTCAACTGTACAGCCATACCAGAAGCTCTGCTGGAGGATGAATTGTTCGGGCACGAGAAAGGTGCCTATACCGACGCCAAAACGCAACGCAGAGGACTTCTTGAGCTTGCAGATGGGGGCACGCTTTTCCTGGATGAAGTGGGTCACATAAACCAGACGCTGCAGGTGAAGCTGCTCCGGGTTTTGGAAACACAGGCTTTCAGGCGGCTCGGCGGAACTAATGAGATCCAGGTCTCCACCAAGATCGTCGCCGCCACCAACAGAGACCTGGAGGAGGCGCTGGACAACGGCTCTTTCAGGGAGGACCTCTACTACCGACTAAATGTGATTTCCATTTCTCTGCCACCACTGCGGGACCGGGGTGACGACATAATCCACATCGCAGAATACTACATTGATCGCTACAATCGAGAATACGACCGGAACATACGGGGGCTGTCGCCTGAAACCAAAGCATTTCTGAAACAATACCATTGGCCTGGAAACGTAAGGGAACTGAAGAATGTCATTGAACGGGTGGTTCTTCTGGGAGACGGAGATATCATTCAACCTAAAGACCTATCGATCGACCGGCGCCCAAGAGAGCAGCCGACACAGGTGGCTAAACCAACAGTGGAGATCGCAGAGACGGGCGAGGTGAGGGTGGTCTTTCCGCCCAGTGGGATATCGCTTGAAGCTGTGGAGAAAAAGCTGATCGAACAGGCCCTGAAGGTGACAAGATGGAACACCACCAAGGCAGCCCAACTGCTGCACCTAAGCAGAGATACACTCCGGTATCGAATGAAGAAATATGACCTGGACTCCCTGGGCTGACCGCTGAGGGGCTGCGATTCCCAATTCCAGAAATGCAGCCGATAATAAGGATTTCCCCCAAAGTGGGTGATATGACCCTACTCTGGGGGTTTTCGCTCCACATATTGGCAGCGATGCCCCGAGTCTCTTTTTCTCTTTAATGAGGCTATCTCCGCTTCCTCCCGTTAAGAAGGCCAAAGGAAAACCTTTGATCTCCTAATTGGCACAATTTGTGCTCTTCTGTCAGGTAGATGCATCTTCAAGCAGGTGCATCTATCTGTTAGCGAGTATTCCTCCTTAATTGTATATGAGTATCTGAGGAGGTAATGCTATTTGAAAAGGGAGATGTAAATACAAACCATTCAACTTAAGAGATCCTCTTTGAAAGGAGGAAAAGCAATGCTTGGTAATAGAAGATCAATCCTGGCGACATCAATTACCTGCCTGGCGTTGGCAGTTATGGTGTTCTCCGGATGTGCCGACTTTGGCGACATCACCGGCCCGGAACGCCAGAGCGAAGCCCTCGATCAGGCGAAGCATGAGCAACCGTCAATTGGCCCGGCGGCGGGTCTCAATTGGCTGCAGTATACACGCACCCAGGGCTTGGCAAAGACAATCCCTATCAAGAAAAATTATGTTGAAGGGCTGTTCAAGCCTGGCGAAGATCTGACGCTCGTGTTGGGCAAACTGCCCACCATCTCTATGAAGTTAGAGATCGATGGCAACGCTCTGAAGGAGGAGACACTGATAAGTATGTCCTCAAAGTCAGGCGCGGTGATGATGGATCTGGGTATAGGAGGCGTCTTTGGTCCTTCCGGCCTCAAGTTTCGGAAGCCGGCAAAGTGGACTATCGAGAGTGAAAACATCGATGTCGACCCTGATGAGATCGATGACCTCCAGTGCTACTGCCTGAACGAGGCCGGAGAGTGGGAACCCATAGCTGGAAAGGCTGAGCTTGTGGGCGATAAGCTTATTCTCATCTGCTGGATCAAGCACTTTTCCCGCTATGCCTGGGCCTAATGATGAGAGCATGTACCAGCATCCTTAACCGTGATCTGAATATCATGATTCGGCTTTCGGGTGTCTGCTATGGAACTGTTGAGCCGTGTGGCTTTACCTCCATCACATACCTATCATTTGACGGGGTAAACCGCACGGCCTGGGGAAGGATAACACGCAACTGGGAAAAGACCCGATGAGACGAAACGATAGCACCATTGGTGAGTACCTTTTCGGCAGTAATCGGGGGAATTTAGCCGTTAATCTATAGAGAGGAGAGGCATGTTTAACTCAAACTCTGTAGGGGAAATAGAAGACCTATTGAGGAATATGGCCAACACCTCTCCCCTGGCCAGAGATAGTTCCACCAAGCTAAAAGTGGAATGGCTCCTCGAGAGGTGTCTCGATTCGGACATCCCCGTCGAACAGGCAACACATTGCGTAGACCTTGCGCTTAAGACATTTAAGCAGCTTCAGGTTTTTGCTCAAGATAAGGAGTATCAGTCAACTACGTTGCTGAATGTGGGGAAGACCTACGAGACCCTCGGTGATTTCGATAAGGGATTAGAGAACTACGAAGCCTGCCTGAAATTGAATAAGGAGCTGAACAATCCGGAGATCGAGGCAGCGGCCACAAGGAGGATTGGCAGGATCAATTCCAAGCGTAGTCAGTGGGAGCCCGCCATGGAGTGTTTTGAGGCTAGCCTGAAAATATATAAACAGATCGATTCTCCCAAGGGGACTGCTGAGGTCTTGAGCGATATGGGAGGGATCTTCCATGAGAGAGGAAAATATGAGCAGGCTGCGAAGCACTGCCTTGAAGCTTTGGAACTCGGGGAGAAGGCAGATGACCTCGACACCATCATCCATCTGAAAAATAACCTGGGGATCATCGCCAACACCAGAGGTGATCTTGATAAGGCAACTATGTATTATCAGGATTGCATCGCCCTATGCCAGAGGGCGCAGGATAACCTGGGTTTGGCCCAGGCCTATCACAATCTAGGGATGACTTGGGCGGACAAGAGGGATTGGTCAAACAGCCTGGACTGCTATGAGAAAAGTCTGTCGATCTCCCGCGAGCTGGGGGATTTAGCCCTGATGTCGATCACCTATTTGAATAAGGCAGAGGTTTATGTAGAGCTTCAGGACCTGTCAGTAGCAGCCTGTTATTGCGACAGAGCCCTTCGATTATTCGAGAAGACAGGAGATAAGTTAGGCTTGGCAGAAGTATACCAAGTCTTGGGGGTTATCTTCACCAATAAAGGCGATTGGGCCACTGCTGAAAAGCTGTTCATGGATAGCTTGAAGATCACCGAGAAATGTGATAACCCTCTGGGGAGCGCTGAGTCCTATCATAAGATGGGTGTGATGTATGCAAAAAAAGGGGAGCAGGAAACGGCGCTAAAGATCCTCGGCTTTGCGCTGGAGAAATTCCAGAAATTGGGGGCAAACAGGGATGTACAGGAAGTAGAAGGTGAGATAGCGAACCTCAAAGGTTAATCTCACAACCGCAGGGAAAATTGGTGATCGGTGATTGGTGATTGGTGATGCTGCCAGCTACCAGTCGACCAATCACCATTTTTTTGTAAAGGGTTCTTGTCTTTGGAGACAGACAGTGATCGCGAAGGAGATCGGACATTACCGGATTCGTGGGCTGTTAGGAGAGGGGGGAATGGGTAAGGTCTACAAAGCCTATGACTCGACCCTGGTCAGAGAGGTCGCCATCAAGGTCTTGTCTGAACAATTGGCAAGGGAAAAAGGCAACAGGGAGCGGTTTTACCAGGAGGCACGGGCAGCGGCAAGCCTGAACCATCCTAATGTGGTGACCATTCACGATGTGGGGGAAAGAGACGGAGTGCCTTACTTCGTAATGGAATACCTTCAGGGCACCGCGCTTAGCAAAGTGATCAGGAAATCCTCTGGGAACCGGCTGC
>DAOVDP010000041.1 GCA_030669445.1 Candidatus Latescibacterota bacterium
CTGATCGAGAATCTCAACGGCCAATTGGACACCTCCTGAATAGGCTGAAAATTGCCAGAAAATTGTGGATAACTAACTGCTTGTACTATCGCTTCTTTGCCACAAGATTATATTTCACCTATGATTACACTAGGATAGTAAGGGAAGGTTATCCACAGCTTTTCCACATTCCTGGAGTAGGCAAGGGCTGGTTTGCTCAAAGGTTACACCCTACCCCTTTATTGCCAAAACTTAACGCTAAGGCACAAACAATTTAGGAACTTATCTTGTTCTGCTGCTCTTTTTTTGGTGGCATCTTAGCAGAGGCAGGGTTTTGGGTCTGATTGCTTGACTGGCAATTTCCTACAAAAACAGCGCCTTCTTCGATAACCAAAAGCTTTGTCTTAAGGTCCCCTTGTAGTGTAGAACTGGATTCTAAGACCACCCGCTCGGAGGCTTTTAAAGTACCGATGACCTTCCCTGCCACAGTTGCCTTCTTAGTCTCGATATCCGCCTCTATCACGCCTTCCTTGCCTACTATGAGACTGTCCCCCACAGTGAGCCTCCCTTTTATGCTCCCATCTACGCGTAAGCTATTATTGATGTTGAAAGTGCCTTCAAGGGCTGAGCCCTTTCCGACAATTGTGTTTATCTGTCCTCCGTTCTGTTTAGCCATTCTTCCTACTCCTTTCTGGGCAAAAATCTTCTGGGGTTCACTGGTTTAGCATCTTCCAAAACTTCGTAATGCAAGTGGGACGCGGTGCTGTGGCCAGAACTTCCCACAGTGGCTATAACCTGCCCTCTTTTAACTAATTGACCTTCCTTAACAGACATCTCTTTATTGTGGCCATAACGGGTAAAATAGCGGTTGCCGTGCTTGATAATTACCAGGTTTCCCAGGTCATCCGTCCATCCCGCTAAGAGCACCTTCCCGTCAGCGGTAGCTCTCACTGGAGTGCCGGAGGTGGCAGCGATATCGATCCCCTCGTGTCTTTTGCCCATTAGCCCCCGGTATTCACCAAATTCTGAAGAGACCCTGCCCTCTGTCGGCCAGATGGAAGGAATATCCCTCTGCTGGATAGAGGAATCCTCTCTCAGACTGTCTGTCAACATATATGCAGACGGGGCAATAGCCGGGGAAAGTTTAATATTCGCCCCGGCCATTACCCGTAGCTGGCTGTCAATTGCCCGGATTTGCTCTAACTCCAAAGCTAACTGTCTCACCTTGGCATTCTCGGTTCGCAGGGCAGCGTTCTCTCTGAAAACCTGCACCGTCTTTCCCCAGAAAAGCAAACTTGCCACCACAAAAACCAATAAGGCGGGGAAAACAATGGTAAGGAACCGGTAGACGGGGCGCCTTAACCTCAGCTTAGTGGCCTTTGAACCGTCATCGGGGACAATAAGAACAGAGATATACTTAGCCTTAGTCGACATCAGATACAAAGTCCTTAACAAGCTTTATCTCAGACAGCAATTTATCCAACACGGGCGGATTCCGCTGAAATTCAACGAACAAATATAATCAGCCGTCAGAGAAAAGTCAAGCACAAGTTCTTACCCGATAGAGACAATTCCCCCGGCGATATCATACTCATAAGCTTTCGCTATTCTCACCTTGTAAAATTGACCCACCTGAGCCTGGCCCTCAGTAATGAGCACCTGACCGTCTACCTCAGGGGCACTCAGTTGAGTGCGTCCTATAAATCGGACAGGAAGAGCGTCGGTTTGTTGATCAATAAGCACCGGAAGCACTTCACCGACCAATGAGCGGTTAAATTCGAGAGAAATCTTCTGTTGTAGCAACATTACCTGATGAAGCCGCTCTTCTTTCACCTTTTGAGGTACCTGACGAGCAAATTCCGCCGCTTCAGTCCCCTCTTCCCGCCAATAAGTGAAGGTCCCCAGCCGCTCAAATCTGACTTGCCGGAGGAAATCGAGCAACTCCTGGAACTCGTGGTCGGTCTCACCTGGAAATCCCACCATCACCGATGTGCGCAAGGCCACCCCGGGAAGTCTTTCTCTCAGCTTCTGAATAAGCTGGGTAATTTGTTTCCGGGTGATCCGCCGGTTCATCTCGGTCAGAATCCTGTCGGAGATGTGCTGAAGGGGAATATCTAAGCAGCGGCATACCTTTGGAGTCTCTGCCAGCACATCTATAAGGCCATCCCACCAGTGGGCAGGGTGGGTGTAAAGCAGTCGAAGCCACTCGACACCCTCTATCTTTGCCAGCTCCCGGATCAGTTCATCCAAGCGCTTCTTGCTGTAGAGATCCGTCCCGTACTTGGTGGTGTCCTGGGCTATCAGGATAAGTTCCCTGGCCCCTTGCCGAACTAAGTGAGCTGCCTCGGCGGTTACCTCTTCTATGGGTCTGCTTCGCTGTCTGCCGCGAATAAGGGGAATGGTGCAGTAGCTGCACCAGTTGTCGCAGCCGTCGGCTATCCTGAGATAGGCATAGTGAGAGGGAGTGAGAACTCGTCTTTCTGCCTGGTGCAGCTCTGTTCTCCTCAAACCCAGGAGTTGGTCGCAGTGTCGAACAATCTGGGATTCATCGGCGAGCCCAAGCAGCAGATCGACTTCTGGTAACTGCTGTTCCAGTTGTTTCTGGTAGCGTTGGACAAGACAGCCGGTTACAATCAATTTCTTCTCGCTGCCGTTCTCTTTCAGCCGGGCAGCCTCCAGGATCGTCTCGATGGACTCCTCCTTTGCCGGCTGGATAAAACCGCAGGTATTGACAACAATTAAATCCGCTTCTCGCTCGGAGCTGAGTTGGTAACCGTTTGCCTCCAGAAGTCCCAACATCTTCTCCGAGTCAACCAAGTTCTTGGAGCATCCCAAGGTAATTAGCGCCACTTTTGGTCTGTTCATGCTATATTCGGAAGGATTCATTTATCCTCTTAGTACAATCTCTTAGAAGCCCACGATTTCAATCATGGGCACCAAAACAAAAGACCGTATGAACCGATTTATCGGTTTTTATAATCCTGCATAAATAAACCGTTAAAACGGTTGACCGTTTTATTAACGCGCTTTTTCAGACCCACGAATAAATTCGTGGGCTGCCAGAGGATGAATTTCCGTATCTGGGTTCATAACAGTCTTCGTCTCCTCCGCACTGTCCACTCGGTGCCGATCAAGCCCAGGATCAGTGCCAAAATCCAAGGGTAGCTATACAGCCTGACTGAACGGGTCTGGGATCGTCTCTGCTTCTTCAGATCCAACTCCCCTAACAAGCGGGAAAATCCCTCTGCCCGGCAGAACCTGCCTCCGCTGTGGTAGGCTATTCTTTTCAGAAGCTCATAGTTTGCCTGGGTTTCTTGAAACTCTAAGCTGTACTGGTCTACGGTGAACTCTCCCCTGCTCTGCCCCACTTTCCTCTCACCCTTCCAGGCTATTACTTTAACCTGGTAGGTGCCGGGGACAAGTTTAGAGAGTTGAGATCGATACATGCCGTCTCCGCAATCTTTCAGTTGAACTTGCCTCTGCTTCATCCCTTGTTGAGACAGTGTAACAATCACGTTAGCCTCTGACAGAGGACTGGCCAGGGGATCGTAGAGCTGTACTTGTAGGTTCACCTTCTCTCCGCTCCGGTAGACTTTCTTGTTGGTGCTTACCTGAACTGGCGAGAGGTCTCTGGGGACGGTGAGCCAGGCCACGGTGTTTTGCCAGAATTTGTCTGAAGCCCTGTTGGTTTTGCCTATTCCCCACATTACCAGATCCCAACGCCAGAAGCCGCAGAAGGGAGCCACCATAACTCTGCCCTTGCCGTAGCTGCTTACTACCACAAGGGGAAGGGAAACCCCGATTGGACCCTTGCAATGAGTCAGCGTCGTTGCCTTGCGGCTAACACCTTCCAACCTGTTTACCCCGGCAAGGGGCGGCAACTCCTCCCACATCCTCTGATTTTCCATCGGATCCTCAGAGAGCAGCGTAACCGGATGTCTCTCTCCCGGGGCAGAAACCTCCAGCTGAAATTCTCCTGAGCGAAAGGAGGCCCCTGACCTCAGTGTTACCGGTAAGACATTTGCCAGTGGAGATTTTGTGTAGCCCCTGAAGGCATCTTCGCCGCCAATAACTAACAATCCCCCACCCTGCCGGACAAATTCCGAGAGCAATCGCGCTGGCCGACCCCTAATCACTGACCCAGGCAAATCCAACAGAATAAGTAACTTGAATCTTCGCAGGTCTTTTACAGATGCAGGAAATTCGCCCTGATAGAACTGGTTGGCTTTTTTGATCACCAGGGGGTGAACCTCCACATTTTTTTCTCTCTCCAATGTTCTTTTGAGGAAGGCAAAATCTGGACTTGGTCCACCTGCCATCAGAAGCACCCTGATTCGGCTGTCCAAAACCTTCACCTTGAATCTCTGGCGGTTGTTCTCCGGAGAAAGTTCCCCGTCCCCTACTGGAATACTCACCTGATAGTGATGCAAGCCTGGTTTCTCCACTGGCAATTCAAATTCCACCCGTTGTTCTTTCCCCTCCTCTGTCAGGGTGAGGTACTGTTGGGCTGATTTCTCCCCCTTTTCGGAGAGTATCACTGTGGTTCTGACTCCGGCGTATCCCCAGCTTTGGATGGTCACCTCCAGGGGCAGGCGGTCTCCCGTGTAGGCAACTGAGGGGAAGAGAACTCCCGAGAGGCAGATATCTCTTTCGCCTTCGGGGCTTCCGATTCCCACCACAAAGATGGGCACTTTCATCCTTTTAGCCACCCTGAGCGGGTCTTTGCCCAGGTTGTTGGCTCCGTCGGAGAGGAGGATGAGGGCGGAGAGTCCCTCTGGCTCGAACTTTTTCTCTAATTGCTCCAAGGCAAAACCGATGTCGGTGCCCTGGCCGGTGAGGGCAAGAGAGTCGACGGAGGCCAGGTCAAAATCAGTGAGGTCGTCCGCAAAGGCGAATATCTTGAGTCGAGAGTCCTGGGCTAAGCTGTCGAGGGCGCTGCTGGCAAGCAGGGCACCGAGCTGTTCTTGGCGGCTCCCCTGGGAGTCGGTCAGGGACATACTCTGGCTGTGGTCAACTAAAAGCGCTACGGTGGGCTTTTCTGTCAGGGTGGAGGTAAAGGTGAGCATTGGCTCGAAGAGCAGGAGGGCTATCAGACAGAGAACGGCGGCTCGCAGGGCAAAGAGGAATCTTCTCAGCCGGCGGGAGATGGGCGGATTGGTTCGCCGGTAGAAAAGCCAGGCCAGTGCTACCAGGATGGGCAGAAGCAGCAGAGGCATTAAGATTGAATTTAGGTGGAGATTAAATGCCATTTTTGTAGGGGCGACCCTCTGTGGTCGCCCTTTTTATTTAGGGATAGCGAGTGTCCTACCCTGGGACAAAGTGTAGGGGAGGTCTGCGCAGTGTGTTCCAATAGAGATTGTAACCACAGGCTTTATGCCTGCAAGTGGGCTGCACACCCATAAAGGGCACAGCTACAACGGGCGGGTCAGAATCTCCACGTTTTCAGGCGTTCAATGAGGCAGAACATCTTTTCTGCTCTTTGAGTGCTTTTCTCTGAAAGCCCGGACGTTAATCGCTTTCCACAGCGGCGCAGGGTGACAGCGGAGTCGTTCTACTGCATCTGGATCGTCAGGGAAGAGCAATTCAACTTGGTATTCTCCTTTTTCCAGTAGGCAATCCAGAAACTTATGCTCTTTGAGATTATAGGAAAGCAGGTCTCGAAGAAAGGATTTGCTGGTTTGTTTCATTTCCTGGAAATCGGGCTTTTTGCCCACTCGCAGGAGTGGCAAGAGCTCTCGCACGACATCGTTGTTTACAATTTCACCTATTTGGTCCAACGAAACCTGCCGCCAATCCATTCTCCCAGAAGCACCAATGAGCAATATGCCCCTCCTGAGCTTTACCAAATCGTAGTCACTTTCGAATTTGGATAGCTGATAAACATCGTAGAGGTCCCGAGGTGAGGCTCTATCCAGTAAAGCAACAATCTTTCCGGCAAATGTTTCCTCAAACGAGACGATTGGGAAAGTCACCATGAGATTTGCATCTGGCACAAATGATTGTCTCACCTCTGTCGGGAAAAAAGAAACCCGCATAAGGTAATTGATGTCCAACTCCAAACTGCGCGTTCCCCCAAAAGCACTTGGAAAACTGAGTCGCCACTTTCCTCCAGCATGTTCTTCCGGAACATAATGAACTTCCAACCCTAAGCTTTTAAGAATGCGCCGGAGCGCCTCCTCAACTTTTCCCTTTTCATCCAGCATTGTCTCCCGGTCAGGAGATCCGACATAGTTCAAATCTATATCAACTGAAAGTCGAGGAAGTTCAAAATAAAAGAGATTTATAGCCGTCCCGCCCTTCAGTGCCAGACGCGATTTGAGAAAAGGGTGCTCTGCGATATCTTGCAATATCCTGATGAAATAGCCAAGCTTCTCCAGATTGTCAATGCGGAATCCGGTTTCGGCGGATAGGCGACCAAGATATTCTTCGGAAAAGATCAAAACTCCTCCCAGGAACGGGTTAGTACCTTTTCTGGCACAATAAGATTCCAACGTTTGACTAAATGACCCTTTTTGCTGCGACCTTCCAAGTAAAGGGGCTGTTTTGGTACTTGCTGTTCAAGAGAACTAAGGAAATCTTGTTCAACAAAGAATGCTTCTCGGTGTTGTTCGAGAAAAAAGCCTACCTTGGCAAACAGGACCCTTTTACTCCGAAGGCGGAGGTACTCTGTTAAAACGTCAAAGTTCAAAAAGGGTAATTTCTCAGCGCACCGATAAACCTCCTCCAATCCGCCGCCATACTCGGGATGTTCGAGACAATCCACCAACGTGCGTTCTCTGCCAGTTAATTTAAGCATTTGCCCGAGACGCTCAGTTCGTTCGGTTCCGCAGTCTTCCTGGTTCTTTCTGATAAGAGCAAGCGGCACCCGAACAGCTTGGAAGGAGACATCTCGAAAGTTGAACTGTCGTCGGGGGCTTTGGGTAAGATAGTACATACGGTAGAATACACTATGTCCGGTTCCCAGCAATTCAAAGGCTGTATGGTAGGCGATTACCGAATCTTCTGCAGCCTTACCAGCAGCAAGATATAGATCAACCGGAGTCGTTTTTGATCGGTGGCCTCGAGAAACGACGTAGTATAGTCCCTGTTTTATAGCGTTTATTCGCTCCATCTTACGGTATCTCTTGAGATGAGTGTGGAGAGTTGAAGGAGCTATTGTCTGCCCTACTTCTCTTTTGAACTCATCTAAGGTAAAAACAGGGTGGGTAGCGAAAAAGTCCTCTATCTTTGCCATTGTTCTTGTCGTGAATTTACGATATGGGTAATTTCTGTCCCGACGTCCACAATTCAAAACAAGTCGCGGTTGCTTGTTTTTGAGTGCAAGGTTGGGTAATAAATATACCCATATTTGCATTCGATAGCAAGTAAGATTCTCATTCCCAGCTTCAGCAGTCCTGACCTTCTCTTTTATGCTACCAAGTCAGATAGACAACCCACACAATCAAAATTTCTTAGAAGCTAACCTTCTTTTAGAACGATAGCTTATTTAATAATTTTCATTAGGTTTGAATTTCAAAAACTTCAACTTTATCCACATAGATAATGCCCTGACCTGCAAAGTAATGGAGATGAATTCGCAACTTGTTAGTTTGTGTCGCTCCATATCTTAGAGTCATTTCTTGGAATTCTATAGAAGGGGTAACGCCTTCTTCATTAGGTTCAAACTTGTCACTCCCAGTTGTGTCAATATCATGTATCCACAATCTAAACCTCGCAGTCGTCCTTGCGGCTGCTCTGACTCGGCATCTCACTCCGTACGTATGTCCTTGTTGAATATTTGTTAAAAGGTCTTTATAAGCTCCATTCTGTCCAGGTACGTCGGTGCGTTGAAGTTGGACAGGAGTTCCAGAGAGACGAAGACAAGAGTTCTCTATGTTACAAAATTCATCAGGTTTTCCTCCCTTCCAATAATTCATCTGCCAGCCCTCACCACTAGGAGAATTTACAAAATCGTCAGAGAAAATTAATGTTTTATGCCCAAAGAAGTCATCGATTTTTGTCCAGAAACTCTTATTTCGGGTTCATCACGAAAATGCGTACTTTCTGTTTGAGAAAGGCAGGTGAACATGATATATTCTTTCCGAGAGAAAAAAACAATCATTTTTGGAAAGGAGACATATCATGTCCACCAGTTTATTGTATCATGTCTTCTGCGTCCGTGGCTACCAATATTTGCGCAGTCAATTCAAAAACGGAGGGGTAGAATTTGTAATTCAACGAAATCTGAAAGATCTTTGCTGCCCTATGTGCCGAAGCAGCCAAATAAAACGTCGTGGTACAGTTACCAGAAGATTCAGAACATTACCCATCGGGAAAAAAGGCATCACCTTAGTATTAAAAATCCAACGAGTTGAATGTAAGAAATGTGGATGTATAAGACAAGAGAAAATAGACTTTGCCTCAGCTAAGAGGACGTATACTCGATCATTTGAGCGTTACGTGTTAGAGCTCTCCAAGTATATGACCATCAAGGATGTGGCTTTGCATCTTAATGTAAGTTGGGATGTTGTTAAAAAGATTCAGAAAAGATACTTGCATAAGCATTTTAGCAAACCTAAGCTGAAACGGCTCAAACTGATAGCAATTGACGAGATCTCTATTGGCAGAAACCATAAATATCTCACCATCCTACTGGATCTTCACAGCGGAGCTGTTGTATTTGTGGGCGAGGGCAAAGGGGCAAATAGTCTGAAGCCCTTCTGGAGGAGACTTAAAAGTTCAAGGGCCA
>DAOVDP010000101.1 GCA_030669445.1 Candidatus Latescibacterota bacterium
AAGACTGTCATCGAGATGGGAGGGCAAGACTCTAAGCTTCTGCTTATGATCAGGGATGGAGGTTCTGAGGAGCCGCGATTGGAGGATTTTGCTGTGAGCAGCGCTTGTGCCGCTGGCACCGGTTCGTTCCTTGACCAACAGGCAAGCCGACTTAAGCTCTCCATCGAAGAGTTCGGACAGATAGCCCTGAAATCCGAAACCCCTCCCAGGATTGCCGGACGCTGCAGCGTGTTTGCTAAAACGGATATGATCCACCTGCAGCAGATCGCTACCCCTGACTACGACATTGTGGCCGGTCTTTGTCATGCCGTAGCCCGGAATTTCAAGAGCAATATCGGCCGAGGGAAAAAATTCAGAAAGCCCATAGTCTTCCAGGGAGGTGTAGCAGCTAATACTGGAGTAATCAAGGGCTTCGAAGATCTATTGGATCTGGAAAAAGGGGAGTTGATTGTCCCTGAGCACTTCACCTCTATGGGGGCTATTGGAGCAGTCCTAATCTCTCTGGAAAACGGGTTTAACGACAGCAACTTCAAGGGGCTGGAGGCAGCGGAGGAATACCTGAACTCTCCCCACAAGACATCTACAAAGGGGTTGCCATCCTTGAGTTATGACGATACTGGCAAGACTGAGGAACTGCAGATCCGCCGGCTCAAAGATGGTGAAAAGGTGGACGCCTTCCTGGGAGTAGATGTGGGTTCGCTAAGTACCGACCTGGTAGTGATAAACAGAGAGAAAAATGTGCTTGCCCGCCGCTACCTCTGGACAGAGGGAAGACCTATTGAAGCAGTGCGTCGGGGGTTGAAAGAGATAGGCGAAGAAGTGGGAGATAGGGTCAATATCGTGGGGGTAGCCACTACTGGCTCAGGCCGATATATGACCGGGGACTTTATCGGTGCAGATGTGGTGCGCAACGAGATTACCACTCAGGCCACAGCAGCCCTCTACATCGATCCCAGTGTCGACACTATATTCGAGATAGGTGGACAGGACTCAAAATATATCAGTATAGACACCGGGGCGATAGTAGACTTCGAGATGAACAAGGTCTGTGCCGCCGGCACCGGTTCGTTCTTAGAAGAACAGGCGGAGAAGCTGGACACCAACATTATTGAGGAGTTTGGCAATCTGGCCCTCCAGGCCAAGACACCTGCTAATCTGGGAGAACGCTGTACGGTGTTTATGGAATCGGACCTGGTCGCCCACCAGCAAGAAGGCTGGGCAAAGGAGAACTTGATCGGCGGACTCTGTTATTCTATTGTCTACAACTACCTTAACCGAGTAGTGGGAGATAAAAGGGTGGGAAATAACATCTTCTTCCAGGGAGGGGTTGCCTGGAACAAGGGAGTGGTAGCTGCCTTTGAGAAGGTGCTGGGTAAGAAGATAACCGTCCCGCCCCAACACGATGTTACCGGAGCCATAGGGGCCGCTATCCTGGCAATGGAAGAGCGTACCTGGGAGAGGAGCAGATTTAAGGGGTTTGACCTCAGCGATCGCAAATACCAGGTTAGCACCTTTAACTGCAACGGATGCGACAATCAGTGTAACATAAAGAAAGTTACCATAGAGGGCGAAGACCCCCTCTTCTACGGGGCAAGGTGCGAGAAATACGAAATCAAGAAGAAAAAACCAAAAGCAGATCCCCTGCCAGATCTATTTGCCGAACGGGAGAAATTTCTGTGGAGTCGGTATGAAGAGCCAAAAGAGACAGGGAAAGAGAGGATCGGGATTCCCAGGGTGCTGTTTTTCCACGAGACCTTCCCTTATTGGCATGCCTTCTTTACAGAATTGGACTTCCAGGTGGTTCTATCCGACCCCACTAATCAGAAGATAATCAACACCTCGATAGAAACTATTGCCTCAGAGTCATGTTTCCCGATAGAGATCTGTCACGGGCATGTTTTAAACCTGTTGTCTAAGGGGGTTGATTACATATTCCTTCCCAGCATCATCAATCGGGAGGACCCTGACTCCAGATTCCTTCAGAGTTACAATTGTCCCTTGGTTCAGTCTATTCCCTACACTATCAGAGCGGCTTTGGACATAGATGACAGTATGTTGCTACTCCCTCCTATTTACTTCCGGCGTGGCAAAAAGCATGTTCAAGAGGTGTTAACCAAATTTGGACAGCAATTGGGCAGGACAGCCAAACGAGTCCGGAAGGCTGTCCGTTTGGCTGACGAGTCCCAGGAGGCATTCTATACCAATATCCAGAACAGGGGAAAAGAGATACTTGCCCATCTTCCGGAAGACAAATGGACAGTGGTGATTCTCAGCCGTCCCTACAATGGGTGTGACCGGGGATTGAACCTTAATCTGCCCAAAAAACTTCTGGATATGGAAGTTCTGGCTATTCCTATGGATTTTATCCCCTTGCACCAGGGTGATATCGCTGATGAATTTCCCAATATGTATTGGTATTACGGCCAGAGGATACTCAGTGCCGTTGAACTTATCAGGGATAATCCCCGGCTGCACGCGATTTACATCTGCAACTTCAGGTGTGGTCCTGACTCCTTTATTTCTCACTTAGTCAGAGAAAAAATGGGGGGCAAGCCCTACCTGCAATTAGAGGTGGACGAACATTCGGCTGACGCTGGGATTATTACCCGCTGCGAGGCGTTCTTTGATAGCCTGAAAGGCGTACAACGCAAGGAAAAGAGAGGTATTGGTTGAAATGGAGCGAACGATTTACTTCCCCAATATGGCAGACCATGCCTATCCGTTAAGTGCTGCTTTGAGAGCCTTTGGCATACCGGCGGAGGCACTACCTGAGCCCGATGAAGAGACACTGCTGTTGGGTAGGAAATACTCTACCGGCAAGGAGTGTTTCCCCTTTATCGTTACCACCGGCGATTTCCTAAAGAAGGTACAAGAACCTGGGTTTGACCCAGACGGAGCGGCTTTCTTTATGCCTTTAGCCAGTGGCCCCTGCCGTTTCGGGCAATACAGCCAGATGCATCGCATCTTTTTAGACAGACTGGGACACAGAGAGGTAGCCGTCATCTCTCCCACTTCAGAGGACTCTTATGCAGAGATAGGGGGAGCCAGCCTTAAGTTGCGTATCAGGACTTGGGAAGCAGTGGTAGCCACCGATATCCTGCAAAAACTACTGCATGAGACAAGACCGTACGAGATCAATCAGGGGGAGACTGACCGGGTGTACAAAAAAACCCTGACTAAATTAACTGAGGCGGTAGAGAAGGGTACAAATCTGGTAAAGACTATGAAGCAAATTGCCAAAGAGTTCAGACAGATAAAACTCGACCGCCGAGAGCGGAAACCGATCGTCGGGGTACTGGGTGAGATATTTATGCGCAACAATCGGTTCAGCAATGAGAATATAATAAGAAAGGTAGAAGATTTGGGAGGTGAGGTGTGGTTGGCTCCGATATCAGAATGGGTCTACTATACCACTCAAAGATATAGAGAGGACAGCGCTGCTGAGCATAAATATCTCGACATTCTGAAGGCAATCCTCCAGGAAAAAGTCCAGAGATACTACGAACATCGCTTGGAGAAACCGGTTAAGGAACTGCTGTTGAACAACGAAGAGCCACCCATCCCCGAGGTGCTTCACTACAGCGCCCCCTACCTCCATTTCTCCTTCGGCGGAGAGGCAATTCTAACCATCGGAAAGGCAATTGACTACATCAACAAAGGGGCCTCAGGTATCATCAATGTAATGCCTTTCACTTGTATACCGGGAACTGTAGTGGCCGTTATCTCTAAGAAATTCAGGGAGGATTTCAACGGCATCCCCTGGCTTAACGCCTCTTACGATGGTCAGGAGGATGCCAGTAGGTTAGTAAGATTGGAGGCCTTTATGCACCAGGCCAGACAATACAGGGATAAAAAAAGTAGAAAGTAAAAAGATAAAAGGCAGAAGATGACTTCATCTTTTATTTTTCATTTTTTCTTTGTAGCCTCCGGTGATGAGTTACCTTAATGGTCTGGGAACATCACCGAGTTCAGCAGAGGAGGTTAATAAATGGCTTATAAGATAACCGAGGAATGTATCGCTTGTGGCCAGTGTGCGGCTGAATGCCCGGTGGAGGCGATCACAGAAGCCGGTGACATCTACGTAATTGATTCTGGACTATGTACTGAATGCGGGGCCTGCGCCGATGTTTGCCCGGTAGACGCCTGCATGTTGGATGAGACATGAATCATACCCCAAAAGTGCCTAACCCCGATTTCACCGCAAAGCCGCCAAGGACGCAAAGGGAAGACATTTTTGATAATTCAAATAATCATCTTTTGGTTTTCTTTGCGGTCTTTGCGTCTTTGCGGTGAGATTTACGAAAGAAGCAAACATGAATCCCCGAAAAGCTATCTCAACGGTACTGCTGCTAATAATCTTAGCCTTAAGTCCATTTTTTTGCAAAACGGCCTCTGCTTTTCCCGGAGAGGTAATTTCTTCCTTTTCTGTCCCTGCGGACTGCCCCTCTGGTCTCGCTTGGGGGCAGGGTTGTCTGTGGCTGAGCGACTGGCGACAGGCGCTAATTTACAAGCTCGATCCCCGTAGTGGCGAAGTGCTGCAGGTTCTGCCTTCACCCGGTCGGTGCCCGCAGGGGTTGGCCTGGGGAAAAGACCGGTTGTTTGTCGCCGACAGCCAGACAAGGCAGATTTATGCCCTCAACCCTCAGACCGGAATAGTTGAAAATGCATACTACGCCCCTGGTCATTCGCCAAAGGGGTTAGCCTGGGGGGATAGCTGCCTCTGGGTAGTTGACGACCGGCAGGACCTGATCTGTAAACTCACCCCCGAGGATGGAACCCTCACCGGCCATTTCAAAGCGCCGGCAGGGCAGTCCCGGGGGCTTTGTTTTGACGGCAAATACCTCTGGGTCTCGGACAGAAACAAAGATGAAATCTATATGGTCTCTCCCCAAGATGGAACTGTAGTGGTGACTCTGTTTGCCCCGGGACAGTCTACCTGGGGACTGGCCTGGGACGGAAAGCACCTTTGGAATGTTGACTTCCAGACCGGAAGGATTTACCAGCTCAAAACTGAGGACAACGAGAAATACTCGGTAACCGACTGGAGAGAGGCGACCATTGAGCTGGTCCATTACATCCGCAATTCGGGGCCGGGCACCCTGAAGGATATCAAAATATCCTTGGCCGTTCCCCCCGAGAAGTTGGAGAATCAGCAGCTTCTGGGGCCGATTGAGTTTG
>DAOVDP010000037.1 GCA_030669445.1 Candidatus Latescibacterota bacterium
TTCTATATCCTGGGACGGATCACTGGTGAGCCCCAGTATGCCGACAGGTGTGAAGATATTATGTTGAACCACTTTCCTGTTTCGATGACACCAGACCTGAAGGCTCTGCATTATCTTACCGCCTCTAACCAGCCCCAGTTGGATGCCTCGGAGAATCACGAATACTACAACAAAGGCCGCCAGATCTGTTACTCTCCCCATATCTACCGCTGCTGTCAGCACAATGTAGCGATGGGTTGGCCGTGGTATGTACAAAACCTTTGGCAAGCTGCGGCTGACAATGGCCTTGCAGCTTGGCTCTACGCCGCTTCCCAAGTCACTGCAAAAGTAGGGCAGGAGGGAACTGAGGTAATGGTCAATTCCGAGACAGATTATCCTTTTGCCGGCCGGGTGACGATGACCGTCGACAGTTCCCATCCGGTAGCGTTTCCGCTCTATCTGCGTGTGCCGCGTTGGTGTCGAGGATTCCGTGTGGCAGTGAACGGGGAACAGTTGAATATAGAGGCTGAACCGGCCACATTTCTCCGTATCGACCGTACGTGGTCAGTGGACGACGCGATTACAATTGAGATGCCGATGGAGGTTTCCCTAACTCAATCGCCTCGTACTGGCAGTGTAACCGTAGACCGCGGTTCGTTGAGCTACTCTTTGAAGATCGGAGAGAGGTGGCAGCGCTGTGGAGGCACGGATGAATGGCCGGAGTGGGAAGTCTTTCCTGCAAATCCATGGAACTACGGGTTGATCATCGATCGGGATAAACCGGCCGAATCACTAAAGATAGTTGAAAAAGGTGTGGTGGCCAAGCAGCCTTGGACTGTCGAAGATGCCCCAATCGAGATCAAAGCAACAGGGAAGAGAATCCCTAACTGGGGGCTGGAGAACGAGACAGTTGCTGAGCTCAGGCGAAGTCCTGTGAAATCGGATCAGCCAGAAGAGCAGATCACGCTAATACCGATGGGATGTGCCCGCTTGCGCATGTCTTGTCTCCCTACCATAGGCCAGGAACCGGAGGCTGGGGATTGGCAGTAGACGAGATCGTTTTTTGTAGTGGTGTCTCGCCTTTCCATATACTGGTAGATGGATTTTTCCTCAATGAGGGGGGTATGAGAGTTGGTGACATAGAGCTCGAGTTCTCCCTTTTTTATAAGGTCGGTGACCTGGGGCTCGGAGATGCCCAGAAGGATGGAGGTTCGCTATAGATTAGCCCATCTTGCCATAGTGGTTACCTGAAGAAAATGACGATCAAGCCAATAAGGACCGCCGTGGGAATTAGGAGAGGCTTCGTTGGCTAAGGCGGTCAGGAACTTTTATCATGATTGGTGTATACGAAGTCGGCGATAGCGGATTTAGGGGAACGAAGTGAGACGTATACACGATGTTATGCATTATAAATATTTTTGTAAGTCAGTTATCCATAAGGATATTGCTTTTTCAACTTATTTATAGATCACTTCATTTTCAAATTTATGTTCAAGACATAAGGTCAAAGCTCACCTGCCGCAATGGAGCGCAGCAGAATTGCGGTCAGGCGCAGTACCTTGTCAGGGCGAGACATTATATCTTGCCCGTTCTTCAAAAAGCGTTAGTTGTTCTACTGACTTTTCTATTACAGGTGCAGGTGGTTCATAGTTCATAACTAATGCTTCAAGCATTGCATTCCTATTACTCTCATTTGCTCCTATATGATAGAAATGTTCTTTCGTTAGCAAGTAAAAATCACTCCAATACTTTTCAATACAAGGATTTTCTCTATATTTATTGCTATGCCACGTAGATAAGATAAATTTTGCCCTTGTATGACGCAGTGCATGAGACAGCTTTTCCTCTTCCTCCTCACCCCAGGTGTTGTAATAATCAACATGCCTTCCATAATATGGCGGATCACAATAGACAAAATCCTCTTCGGAAGCATTTAAGATTAAATCTTCAAAATCGCCATGACGAAACTCCCAGTCATATATTTTCAATAGTTCATATATATGTGAGATTTGATTTACAATCTTTGTTACATATGCTTTGCTAAAGCGTTCAGTTTTTTTGCAAAAGGGAACATTAAACCCACCTTTTGAATTAAATCGTATTACGCCGTTAAATCCTGCCCTTGATAAAAAGAGAAAATCTAAAGGTCTATGAAGATCGTTGAAACGACTTCTGATCTCATAATAATATTCGTCTCCTATTTCTCTTAATCCCCTCCCTTCATTCTCTAGATAGCGCCTTGCAGTAATGGGGGTAATTTCAACATCTTTTATGGCTTGATAAAAATCAATAACATGAGGATTTACGTCATTAAATATCGCCCTATCATGGCATGCATTAAAACCAACGACGCCGGAACCCATAAATGGCTCTATCCAGACTCCATTCTCAGGCAAATCACAATTAGCCAATATCCAAGGAACTAACTTTGTTTTGATTCCTTGGCATTTGATCGGCGGGACTCTTACTTTCATTTTCTCTTCTTCGATCTCTTTGCTTTTGGATTAGCTAACGACGAATCCATGCCGCGATATTCAAGATATTCTGTTAATCTAGAAATCAATTTGGACTTTCCGTCTTTGCTTTTAATCGTTATTTTCCTGTAGTTCATCCAATATTCATCAAACCATTCTTCGCCCAAATGTCTAAAAACGCCATTTGCATTTAATATGTCTTCAATCTTCGTGATACTACCTATATTTGCTGTGTTGCCGCTGCCGCTTGAATCGCTAGCTATTTCCCATTTTTCCCTGATAAAAAATTGAAAATCCTTAACCACTGACGCGATTGAATGTAGTCTTTCTACTTTATGGATTGGCTTAGCTCCAATGATACCCGATTCCGAATCACCATTACCCAATTCTGCAACATGATAAATTTTTGTCTCATCAATAGAATCATCATCCGTTCTTGAATAGATAATGCCAAGACAAATGTGCGCAATGTATTCTTTGTAAGGGAATTGTATATTTTTTGTGCTGTCACGATTAGTAAAATATTCGCCGTGTGAACCAAGCGTGAAACCATTGCAATGCCCAGGATATTGCGGGTCACGATATGTTGTTTTAATATCAACTGCGAATTTGATCTCCGGGTTTTTCTCACGGATAAACGAAATATCGGGATACCAATTTTGATGTTCCGCAAGAACAACCTTATATGAGTATCTCTGAGCAAATTCCAATATCTTAGGAAACAAATGTATCTCAATAATCTTTGATACGATTTTGGTATCAGCGGATACGGTATATACGTTCTTCAAAACGTCAATGAAACCCTTAATAGACCATTGTCCGTCTTTGGTCTGCGTGTACTCCCCGAGTTCACGAACAAAGCCTCGTAATCGAGTAATGAACTCAGACTTGACCTTATCTCTATTTTTCAGGGTACTTCCCATGTTGTTTTTCTCGCCGTAACGATTTAGGTTCAGCTGCTGCTGACACTTACGCACAGAACTTGAAGAAAAGCACAGAACATGAATAATAATCAAAACTTGACAAATCGCACAGAGCGAGGCGGTCAACTGCATGCGCTGGTTCGGCGTTCACGCCGCGTGCACTGGTCTCAGTTACTCATGTTGCCTTCTCGATATCCAGGATATCCAGGGCGATTGCCAGAGCCCTATGCAGTTCGCGAATCTTATCAGGGGATAACGTGCCTATGTAATGAGTCAGCACGGATTTTGGTAGGCTTACCAGCTCGTCACAATGGATACTGCTGTCGTGCTTCAGCCCCTCATCAATCCCTACAAGGACTTGGGTGCTGAGACCGTCATAAGCAGTATAGACTGGGGCACAGACCACAGTGGAAAAGCGCGAGTCGATCAGGATTTGCCGACTGACAACTACGAAAACCCGAAACTTCTTCGGATCAGCCCCAGGCGGCTTCAGAACTTTGTATAACTCACCACGCTTCACAGCTGCACCTGATAATCAAGAACATCCGCGGCCTCTTCATTCAACTTGTCGGCTCGTCGGTTGATGATCTCCAGGTCTCTGACACCCCTTTCATCGCGGGCAATCTGACGGAGATAAGCCCATGCAGCAGCCTCAAGGAAGTCAGACCGGTTATGAAACAAGCCCGTGCACCTTGCCATTGCTGCCAGCAGATTGTCGGATAAAGCTACCGATGTCTTAACTTTCATACCAACTGATATACCTCATTTCTACCATCCTGTTAAGCGCCGAACATAAGTATATCCATCCCAATGAAATCAGCAAAATCATCTTAATGAGATGGATAAACTCATTTGAATTTTGATGGTTATAGCTGTCAAATAATACGTAGTTGAAGTTAAACAATCAGCCTATTTTGCTCTGGTTTATCCATCCGAATCAGACGGATAAACTCTTCTCTGAAGACAATTGCTTGCCTACTTATTTGAATATTGAATCCGCTTCTAAATCGTCAGACTCAGAAGAGAATACATCCTTGACCGTTTCTATCCCCCCGTTGCAGTATTCTTGTATTCATGCCTATTTGTAACTATTTGCTGTCCAGGGATTTCGCGTAACGTAAGGTTGCGGAAAGATGCATTTTGGATAGAGCATTTCTCTGGTTTAGAGGGTTTCGTAGGCCTCTTTTAGATCTTGCCCGTTAGGGTGCGTGTATATTTGAGTGGACTTGATGGAAGCATGCCCGAGGACCTCCTGGACGATTCTGGCATTGGTTTTTCTCATCATTCGGGTGGCGAAGGTGTGTCTGAGGTCGTGGGGCTTTAAGTGGCAGGATAGGGCCTGTTGGGCTGCTCCTCGGATGATCTGTTGAAATCGTCTGATAGATAGGCGTTTCTGGCCTGCGCTGCTGCAGAAAAGTGGATCCTGGGGATTGAGGCCTTGGCCATTGGAGCGCTTTTTCTTGATCAGGTGTTCCAGGGCTTGGTGAAGTTCGGGCACTACATATCCCCAGCGCGGTTTTTTTGTTTTTGTGGTGGTGGACCGGATCTCAATTTCATGAAAGACCTGACCAGCGTGAAAAACGTCACCGATATCGAGGCCTATTATCTCACCGGCCCGGAGTCCCATTTTGAGCCCGAAAAGTGCCAATGTGTGGTCGCGTATAGAGTTAGCCTTAAGGTGTTGGAGTAGTGTGATTTCCTCTTCGTGGGTGATAACCCTGGGAACCCTTCTGGACATGATGCGAAACCTCCGGGGGTGAAGTGGGAAGTAAAGCGAAATATGCTGTCAAAAATATAGGCTGCTACAGAAAGGTTGTCAAGGAAAAAATTTCGTTTTATGGGGGGGAAATTCTATTTCGCTTTATGTTCCCTGAAAAAGGGCGAGGGGAAACTGTTCTCTGGGGTAGAGTTTCGCTTTTTGGCTAAAAAGCGAAACTCTCTTTTCTGGGGATGTATTGGGGGAATTTTGTTTTTTTTTCTTGGTGGGGGTGTATCCAGGTATATTCGTGTTGAGAAAAAAGTGCCTTGGAGGGCATCTGAGAGCGATGTGGATATAAAAAAAGCCACGTAGCATGTCCTTGCCATCTGGCTGGTTTCTTGTGATTCTTTTTAACAGATCAGTCTTGGGTCATATAATATATATTATGTAAACTAAACCTTGCCTGAGCAACTGGCTCTCACTTTTTTGTCTCTACATACTCTATCCCCTCGCGGGTCAATCTCCAGGCCTTCTTTTTGCCCTTTCTGCCCACCTCCATCACATATTCCCTTGGTAGTTTCCTTATCAGGTCGTTGATATTGCGCGGCCCAGGAATCCGGGTTTCCTGGTAGCATCTGCCTATATCATCAGCACTAAAGGACTCCAGTTTACTATGTTTCTCCAGATAATATGCAAACAGCAACAATTTCTCTGAATGCGAGGAGGGATGTTTCTGCTCTAAGAGCTGGTTGAGAAGATTATTTCCTCTCTCTGCTGTTTCAAAAGGGCCGAATTGGAACTTTTGGAGGAGGTTGTTGAAGTATGTCTCCACGAATTCCCTATCGCCCTCTATCTCTATCTCCAGGTCTGACTGCCTGAAGCGAATTCTACAGTCTCGTTCCATGGTTTATATAATTTTTTATAAAGTAGTATAAATTTCCTGGAATGTGGAAAACTTGTGAGTCTATACTAACTACTATTTTCTTCTACAAATAAAGTTACAATACTTTGTCATTGCGAACGGTAGCGAAGCAATCCCAAATGCACAAAAATAAAAAGATTGCTTCGTCGCTTCGCTCCTCGCAATGACGGGATAATTTACAATGTTAAAACGGCTATACTACTATATTCACCAGTCTCTTGGGAACAACTATCACCTTCCGCGGTTTTCTGCCAGCCAGATGCACCTTCACATTAGGAGCCTCTAAGGCTAATCTTTGAGCTTCCTGCTGGTCAATGTCAGCCTCAACCTCCAGTTTGGCCCGCACCTTCCCGTTGACCTGCACCACCAATGTGATCTGCTGGGGCTTGGTCAAGGCTTGGTCATATGTTGGCCATTGCGCCCCAAAGATACTCCTCTGATGCCCCCTTTGCTGCCACAGCTCCTCTGCCATATGAGGGGCAAAGGGCGAGAGCAGAATCAGGAACGCATCTATAGTTTGATTGTCTAAGTGCTCTTGTTCCAAGCCATAAGCAAAGTTCACGAATTCCATGAATCTGCTGATGGTGGTGTTGAACTTGAAACTCTCTATTCCTTCGGTCACATTTCTCACCAGCAGGTGTCTTTGCCGCAGCACACTCTCAGAGGATTGGTCAGGAGCGTGGAGATTTGCGGTCACCAGTTTCCACACCCGGTTCAGGAAGCGGTGAATGCCTTCAATCCCCCGGTCACTCCACTCTGCGTCCAGTTCGGGCGGGCCAATGAACAGTTCGTACAGCCTCACTGTATCCGTGCCATACTTCTCTACCAATTCATCCGGGCTAACCACATTGCCCTTCGACTTGCTCATCTTGGCCCCATTGCGGCACACCATCCCCTGGTTGAACAGCCGAAGGAAGGGCTCGTCGAAATCAATGTAGTTCAAATCGTAGAGCACCTTGGTGAAGAATCGGGCGTAAAGCAGGTGAAGGATGGCGTGTTCTATGCCTCCGATGTACATATCTACGGGGAGCCACTTGTTGACTACCTCTGGATCAAATGCCCTGTCCCAACAGTGAGGGCTGGGATAGCGGAGGAAATACCAGCAGGAGCCTGCCCACTGAGGCATAGTATTCGTTTCCCTCTCGGCCTTGCCACCGCACTTGGGGCAAGGAGTGTTCACAAATTCAGGGATTGCTGCCAACGGTGACTCTCCTGTCCCGCTGGGCTGGTAGCGTTCTACTTCCGGCAATAGAACCGGCAGTTGTTCCTCAGGGACCGGCACCTCACCACAGTGGGGACAGTAGATTATAGGAATAGGTTCTCCCCAGTAACGCTGACGGGAGAAGACCCAATCCCGGAGTTTGTAGCGAACGGCCTCCTCTGCTAACTCTTTTTTAGCTAACCACTTCACCACCTCCCCCCTACCCTCCTGACTGGAAAGCCGGTTAAACCTGCCTGAATTCACCATAATGCCTTCACCGATGTAAGCCTCTAACAACTCTCCTGATTCTCCCTTTTTGCTCTCTGGGCTTGCGATCACCTCTACAATCGGCAGGTCAAATTGCTTGGCGAACTCGAAATCCCGCTGATCGTGGGCGGGCACGCACATAATAGCCCCAGTGCCGTAGGTGAGCAGGACATAGTCGGAGATCCAAATAGGCAGTCTTTCGCTGTTTACCGGGTTCATAGCATAGCTTCCCAAAAATACCCCCGTCTTCTGACGTAACCCTGATATCCGGTCAACTTCGGAGAGCTGCTTGGTTCTTTCGAGATAAGAGTTGACGTCGTCTTGTTGCTCATAGGATGTTAATTTAGCGACTGCTGGATGTTCGGGGGCCAACACCAAGTAGGTGGCTCCGAACAGGGTGTCGGGACGGGTGGTAAACACCTTCAGCGGGAATTGTTCCCCAGCCGGGGAAATAGCCTCAAAGGTTACATCTGCCCCTTGACTTCGACCTATCCAATTGACCTGCATAGTCTTGATCTTCTCTGACCAGTCCAGCCTCTCCAACCCTTCTAAGAGCCGATCGGCGTAGTCAGTGATCTTGAGCATCCATTGCAACATCTCTTTCTTGGTCACCACTTCTCCACAGCGTTCGCATCTCCCCTCTATCACCTCTTCATTGGCCAATCCGGTTTTACATCCGGGACACCAATTAATAGGTACCATTTGGCGGTAGGCCAGTCCTTTCTCATACATCTGCAGAAATATCCACTGGGTCCAACGGTAGTATTCGGGTGAGCTAGTAGTAATTTCCCTGTCCCAGTCGTACATTGCCCCAATCTGCTTGAGCTGCCTCTTCATATTGGTAATATTCTCCACAGTGTTTTCCTGAGGGTGGATATCCTTTTTGATGGCGTCGTTCTCAGCAGGCAGTCCGAAGGAATCCCATCCCATGGGATGCAAGACATTGAATCCTTGAAGCTTTTTGTATCTGCTCCAGACATCAGAGATAACATAGCCTCTCCAGTGCCCCACATGGAGCCAACTGCCGGAAGGGTAAGGAAACATATCAAGGCAGTAATATTTGGGGCCTTCTCGGGCATCTGAGGTGCGATGTGCCCCTGTCTCCGCCCAGACCCGTTGCCATTTCGCTTCAATTGTTCTGAAATCGTATGCGTTCATTTTCATTCAATCCTCTTTCTCCATTCATCGATTTTGTTCAGTGCCTGTAAGGGGGTGAGAGAAGTGGGGTCGAGTTTGCGAATCTCTTCAACCACCGGGTGTTCAGTTTCAAAAAGGCTCAGTTGTTTGGTTGAGTCCAGGGCAGAGTGTTTGCTTTTAGCCTTCTTGGGGATTTTGTTGGGGGTGAGCTCATTCTCCTCTAAGTTAGCCAGCACCTCTTTAGCCCTCTCGATCACTTCGGGGGGCAATCCGGCCAACCGGGCCACTTGAATGCCGTAGCTGTGGTCACACCCACCGGGAAGTATCTTGCGCAAGAATACCACTTCTCCCTTCCACTCTTTCACTGCAAAGTTATAGTTTTTGACCCTCTCCAATATTAATTCCAATTCGGTGAGCTCGTGGTAGTGGGTGGCAAACAGGGTCCTGGGTCTGGCCCGGGAGGAGTTGTGAAGGAATTCGGTCACCGCCCAAGCAATGCTCATTCCATCGAAGGTGCTGGTACCTCGGCCGATCTCGTCAAGAAGCACCAAGCTTTTTGAGGTGGCATTGTTGAGGATATTGGCTGTTTCGTTCATCTCCACTAAGAAGGTACTTTCGCCGGTGGCTATGCTGTCAGATGCTCCTACCCGGGTAAATATTCGGTCCACAACCCCAATGTGAGCGGATTTGGCCGGAACGAAACTGCC
>DAOVDP010000108.1 GCA_030669445.1 Candidatus Latescibacterota bacterium
CCATCTCTAGTTGGCCACCATCTGATAGATAAACACGAAATCGATAGAACAGTATTCTTTTTAAGTCATTTTCTTCAAAATCGCACCGAATGGTTTCAACAAGTCGTATCCATTCATACGATGACAGGACATCTTTTATCTCATCAAAATAGAGTGCAATCATAATATATCGCTTTTAGTGATGCGGTCATATTGATCTTGAAAATCGAGTAGATTTTCATACAAACCCATCCATTCCATGATATCTGCACTATCTCCCAGCTTACCCTTGTTAAATTCATCCCATGCCGATTTACTGTTCATCTTGAAACGTTTTTCAAATACAAGTAATTCCTTCTTTGTTCTTTCGATTTTTCTTGAACAGTTACCAGCTTCAATCTCGGCCAGTTTCTTCAAGGTCTTCCTGATTCTTGGCTCTCCCAAAACGCTCGTTAATTCTCTGACTTGATGTTCTATGTCCATAAGCCCTCCATCTTTATTCAAACGGTTTTCTATAAGACTTTGGGGTCAGAGCTACGCTCTTGACTGGTGCCTATTCTTGTCAAGAGTGTAGCTCTGACCCCGATTTCTCATTTCTGACCCCGATTTCTTTCTATAGGAATTTCCCTTTTTCGAGCGGCGAAGCCGCGCTACATAAAATCGCGAAGCGATTTTATAACTTGATAAGGTTTTGCCATTCTCCCTTCACGCTGAAGGTTGATAAGCTCCTCAACTCCTGATTTGACAAATATGTGATGACTGCTCCTGACTCGTTTCTCAAATCCCAGATTGATAAGGAGGTTTCGGAGTTCATCGAATGCGATATTGGCATCTGATCTGCCCTTCAGAATCTTCATTATGAGTTTATCATATTTTGTCATAGTCTATCCTATAAAATAATCGTTTTTTCGAAGAGATGTGTGTATTAGGAAAGAGTCTGTAAGAATCTCAAGATCTCACCGACGTCGCCAAGTTTTCCCCTCTTAGCTATTGAGGTCTATTTTGTCGAATCCGGGTCGGATAAATGATCTTGCAGCCGGGAATACTTTTTCCGCCGTCCTGCGCAGCCGGTCAAGATGCCCAAGCATATCGAGGCTGACATCCTCTCGGACGAGGAAATGATTACGAATTTCTCCCCATGCAGCCATGGAGCGGTCTATACCAATTAGTGCGACTTTTGCTGAGCCATCTGAGTCCTTGGGAAATTCCTCCAGGATCTCCGGTTCTTCTCGCATCCTCCCTCTGATTGCCCTCATAAGTTTAATGTAAATCTGGTGCTGATACCAGCGGATCACTTGCACCGCATCTTCGAAACTGGCAGCTATTCCAGCCGGGTCGGCATTAGGTAAGTCGAGCTGGACTTTGGAGTTTAACTCATCTTCCTTTTGCCCAAATAGGTCGCTTGCGGAATCGAACCAGTTATCCACCATTTTCGCATAAACCTTAGCCGCACGACAACACTGATGATTCTTAGCCAACTCGTCGTTCAACCTTTCTTCCTCTGCTACTTCTTCAACGTCGAGAGAATCGAGATCGATTCCTTCTCGCTCTGCTGCCTCTTTCAACAGATCAAGCGTCACTTGGAAAGTTTCAGACAACTTGCGCCAAAAGGCTTCATTGTATATGTCGGAGCTTTCCTGGTCGGGAAACTGCTCGTTAGCAATCGCGAAATTCATGCAGCGCGAGGTGAACGGACAGCGTTCACACCATCGATCACAGTAATTATAGATGCCTGTGATGAACTTCGGATTCCCAGCAAGCATCTTGAGGTGTTCTTTATCCATGATATCGAGCAACCTTTCGAGTAGGGGGGCTTCATTGTTTAGGAATAACCAGAAGTAGACTGCCTAAAAGTCGTATTATAATCCTTCATTATTGCATGATAAATGGGATATCCGGCGATTTTGCGGGATATCACTTGATACGAGGGCGATATCCTACAAATTTGCAGTCTATGTCTTCTTACATTATTATCATTTATTTTGGATAGACTGCAACCAGTTTTCCCGCTCATAATGGCATCATTCAAGAATCGGGCAAAGACTTCCTTATGCTCCCAATGTGTCATTTGCCATCCCCTATTTTCACGATCTGGGACTCGGCTTCTGGATACAGGGCGCCGATCTCTTCTTGCAAGGCAATGGTTCGCTGAATTGCCGTCACGATGCGGCAATAGGTTTTTATCTCTTCCAAGGTGAGTACCCACTCCCGGCGGTCCTTGAGCCACTTTGCCAGCACCTGATAGCCGCCGATCTGGTACTCCCACAGCTCCAGGGGGACCGGTTCAAAGTACTGCGTTTTGTTGACGTAGACACGTTCCTCTTTGGCTTCGTATCGAAATCCCTTGCTCTTGGTTCGAGCGACGCGGTCCTCTCCCTGGCCCTGGAAGCGGGTTACTGGAGAATCGAGTTCTTCTGACTGGAAGAGATGCAAGTCCACCAGACGCTTCCCCAGCTTAGCCAGAGTTTTGAAGAGTGCAAAGTTTGTGGTGAAGGGGATTCGAGGGAAATCGATCTTGAGAAATTGTGCGTACTTCTCGCGATAAGTTTCTGCATAAAGGACGGAGTAAATGTAGTGAAAGATGTCCTCTGGCAAAGGCTTTTGGCCATAGGCAGCGTTCAAAGCCCCAACGACCTCTATGTTGAGGTTTGGCTTTCTTTCTCCATTTGCCTCAAGATGGCTGAAAAGGTCCATTTTAGAGGTATCAGGATAAAGGTAAAGAGGCATTAGGTAGCCACGTTCCCGGGTTCGATTAGAAACCATGCAATCATCTGTGATTCTGGTACTCACCATTGCATGGCACCATCCCAATTGCGACAATTGGCGACACGTCATCAGCCCCACATTCTCCTGCATCATGTGCTGCATTACCGCTTCGCGGCCGAAGTCAATGGCGTGGTAGTGGTAAAAGATCCACCGGGTATCAAAAGGCCGATAGAGGCATTGCACGATCTTGTCCTTCCACTCTTCATCCTGTTGGATCTTCTTGCGCTTCTGAACCATTTTCCAATCCCGGTTGTCCTTGAGCTTGAAAGTCTGCCGAACAAATTCATCAGGCAGGTTCGGATCAAGGAAGGTGCGAATTCTGCGCTTGAGGGCCTCCCGGTCGAAATCAATTACAAATCGGTCTCGGGATGTCACAATCCCCACACTGTGGACTGGGAAGATTTCAGTCACCCGGATGAATTCACCATAGCGTTCAAGCGCTGCCTCGTCGCGGGGTACGAAGAGGTAGAACTCCGGTTTGGGATGGATTTCTTGCCAATCCGTGTTCTCCACATTGTGGTCGAGAAGCCAGTCATATTTCGCCTCGCGCAATCCCCAAAGGTCTGCATGCCATACCTTCGCCAGATCCTGGTTTCTCTTATTCCGCTTGACGAAGAATGCAATCGCCACGCCCTGCCGAATGTCAAAAACGTTTCCGTCCTTGCTCCCATCAGGGCAGGTCTCCCGCTTGAGAGAGTTGCCGTGTAAATCCAGCACGTAGATCTCGTCGAAAGTCTGCATGAGGCTCTGGCGCATACCCCGGAAAGTAGGGTTGTCCAGATAGGAGTGGTTCGTGATCATGCCCACCAGTCCTTGGCCCGCCTGCTCAATCTTCCACTGCGCGAAGCGTAGGAATTTCACGTAGTCGTCCTGAAGCCACTTGGGGTTTTTCTCTCCCAGCGGTTTTCCGTCCACTTGTTTGTAATCTTGGATTAATTCCAGGATCCATTTTCCCCGGTTGGAGGAATGACCAGAATATGGCGGATTTCCAAGAATCACGAGGATGGGACGTTTTTTCTTGACCTCGCCCGCGAGGCGCGACTCCTCTGCCAGCGATGACATGCCCGGTAGGTATGTTTGTTCCAGTTCTTCCATCTCCAGGGTGTTTCAGGTAGAACTGAAAGCGCTCCTCATCAGTGAGACGATGTCCCAACTCCTCAAGGAAGAAGGACATCTTGAGATGCCCCACGGCATAAGGGGCCATCATCAGTTCGAAGGCATAGTAGTTTTTCAGAATATGTTCGCGGATGAAACCCTCTCGTCCGCCACTGCCATACTTGTCCTCGAATTCCCGCACCGCCTCCTGTGAGGCACATGCGACAAAGGTCATGGTCCCCGCCCCTGGATCCAGTAATGTGACACCTTCGGAGGCCAATCCTTCGCTGCGACCAAACTTCTCCTTCAACAGCTTGTTAAGGGAGCGGACAATGTAGGAGACCACCGGTTCAGGCGTATAGTAAACACCGCGCCGCTCCCGCTCTTCGGGATCGTACTCGGCCAGAAAGGTGTCATAGAAGTGGACGATGGGATCACTCCCTTTTCCCTCGTGGTAAAAGCGGTTCAGGATGCCGCCGGCATCGGCTACAGCCAGCACCTCGGAGATATCATCCACGATCCATTCGAGCTGTTTGGGCAGATCGCCCAGTGATATGAATTGGAACACATCCCGCAGGATGCCGATGGTTCTGGGGATATTGTCGAAGGCCATACGGCGGCTAAATCCATCTCCGGCCCGGGTGCGGGCGGCAAAGAGGCCGTAGGTGATGGTTTGCGCATAGAGGTCGGCAAAGTCCTCCAAGGTCAGGTTGGCGATCAGGTACTTCTGAAAGGCCTCGTAGAATCCCAGCAGGAGACCCTGCTTTCTTGCCTTCTCTTCTTGTAGCTCGTCGGCCACCACGTCGCGAAGAAATCGGGTTCGTTTGGCCAGCTCGACTGCCAGCGATTCTGCCGTGTAGGATTTCGGCAGAGAGAAGGAAAAGAACTTTTCCATCAAGTTGAACAGTTCATCAGTTTTCTCAACGGGCGGTACAGTACCGAGTTTGTGGAGGACAAACGGCCTGGCCGCCAGAACGCGATCCACCAATTGCCCGTCCCGAAAAAGGAGGAACTCGAAAAAGTTGGTCAGTATCAAGTTGGGAAACGTTTCGCGATAGCGTTCGAGCTGCTCGGTCGATGCAATGTGGTTGAGGTTTTCTTCGGTCGGTTTCTT
>DAOVDP010000010.1 GCA_030669445.1 Candidatus Latescibacterota bacterium
AGAAAAAGCTTGGCAATGCTTGCATTTGCTGTTCTTATAATATTGCCACCGGTCTCCACAATGGCAAGGACGATAACGGTGGATGAGGACGGCCCTGCGGATTATCCCACCATAGAGGCAGCCGTAAATGCGGCAACCGGCGGAGACACCATTTTTGTGAAGGCGGGGACGTATTACGAATGCCATATCTTCCCGAAAGGGGGTGTTCCTTTAATAGGTAAGGGGGCGGATGTCACAAAAATAGTGGGGCGGATGGAATACTTCTGGACCAAAGCTGAAAGTCCCTGGAAGTGTCCATTTATCGTGTATGTCGACCGGCAGGCCCAGATCGAGGGATTTACGTTGACTTGGGAGGCAGATGAAAAAGGAACAGGCGCCCTCCTTCATGGCCTTTTGGCAACGATCAGGAGGTGTAAGGTCGTTGGATGCTACATCGGGGTTTCAGCTTTTCTGGGCACTGGAGACCCACTAATACAATGGCCGGTGATAGAGGGGAACTTGATTACCGACAATAACTACGGGGTTGTATGGTCCATGAGTGCTGGGTCAGCCCCCGCCCTCAATAAAACTATAGCTGACCATAACTGGTGGGGAACGGCTGTGGAGTTGGAGATAAAAGCTGGGTTCAAAAACAGTTTTGAAGAAGAATATCCTGAATGGTGGGAAGAGTATTATGGCGAAGAAACCTTTAAGGGGATCTTCTATCCCTGGCTTGAAGCTCCTGTAGATTTAGAGAACTTCAAAGGAACCAAGGAGCTGTTGGGTGCTCCTTATTTTAATCCTCATGCAAATATTGAGGCACCGTTTCCAGTGGGACTCCACTATAACAATATCTATGGCAATGAGGTCAACTTTGTCTACCCATGGGGTCTCCCAAAGGGGACTTGGATCGAACCAAGTACTTGGGGACAGGTGAAGAGTAAAATGAAGTGAAAGCCAAGTTCTTGAGCTAAGGAGGTGTATAGAAATGAAAAAGGCAACTGTGATTTCTGTTGCCCTTGTTATATGCTGGGTTTTTCTAGGCGGCAGGGTTGTCTATGGCTTCGACACTATCGACCATCCAGATAGCCTGCTCTCAATCTCTGACGCCAAGGCCTTCTTTGACAGCCTGCATGTGGAGTCTGAAAATTGGTATATGGGAGCCTCTCCAGACTCGGGAACCTGGGAAAATCACTACCAGATGGGATATCAAACAACTGAAGATTCAATTAAGCCCTGGATCCCCAGCACTGGCAGGCGTGTGATAGCCTACATCCAGGCCTCGCACGTTGATGGCAACAACAGAGATACCTACCTGAACCGTGCTTATGAGGGGCTGCAGTATCTGCTCTCAGAGCAGAAGAGCGATGGACGATTTGAGAGAGAGCTAAGCGAAGATGGTGACAATCAGGACGATTCCTCTGAGAGCACCCTCGATGAGGTGTACGATACAGCACTTGGTGGAGTAGCACTTGTGGCAGGATACAGAGAGTTCGGAACTACAGCCTATCGAGACAGTGCAAAAGCGGCTGCGGATTGGACGATACAGGGAGGTGCACTTGAAGACAGCATTTACTGCGATCCTACCGACTCCAATTGGTCCACAGAATCTCCCCTTGAGGCGGTCTCTTTCTTTGCCAATGCCAATTATGTTGCATTCATCGCTTGGCTTCTGGCCTCTGTGTATGAAGAGACAGGTACCAGCCCATACATAGACCATGCTGTCACCGCCTGCGACAGCATAATGGATTGGCAACTTGGTGATGGCACCTGGTATCATTACCTGGGGAGCTCGCCAGATTACGACAAGCATATGGTCTACCACTGCATTACCCTGCGGGGCTTACTGGAGACCTACTGGGCTATCAAAGGCGACCCAGACTACGCCAGCTTTCAAACAGAGCTGGAAGGCTCAATCACCGATGCCATCAACTACATGATCGACCAGCAGAAGTCGGCACAAGATAAGAAGCTGCGGGAGTGGAAAGACGGAACTCTGACCTGGATTGCTGGTCTGGAAGCTTTGTCAATGGCCCACGATTATCTGGATGATGGGTCTGATCTTAACGGACTTATATTTGCTCTGGCTCGACATACCCGCAGTTATAATTATCAGGGCAGTGGAAACAACCCCGTTTACAAAGCTGCCGAAGCAAGACATCACGACATACTGAATTTCGGCTGGTATTTGCACAGCACCATCTGGGGCAAGATTTACCCGGGAGAGGTTTGGTCGGGCACCATAAGGCCGACCGGGGATGTGATTGTCTCAAGCGGCGATAGCCTCAAGATAGAGCCCGGCACTACCGTCAAGTTCGCCGTAAACAAAGACAGTTACCACGGCCCCCAGTACACCAGTAAATGTGAACTCATAGTCCACGGGAAACTGACGGCAGAGGGAACCTCCCCCAACCGTATAACCCTGGAGTCCACCGAAGGCGGTACGACCAGGAACCAGTGGCGCGGCATCGAGTTTAGATCTTCCGCAGATGATGCCAGCGTGGTGGAGTACTGCAACATCAAGAACGCGTCGCGTGGCATACATTGCGACTATGCCAGCCCCGCCCTCGAGTACAACACCATCACCTACTCAAGCGTCGGCATCAAGGGCGTCTCCATGGGAAGCTCCGGTTCCATCTCTCACAACACGATCCACAACACTGTCACTGGCATAGCTCTCTATAGCAACTCAACCGTGCCGGTTATGTATAACAATCTGTCCTCCAACTCCAGAAGCTTTCATGCCGATGGCAGCACCCCTACTGTGCAGCACAATACCATGAACAGCAACAGTAACGATGGCATGTGGCTTTTTAATAACGCAGACGTTACCCTTGGCAATAATCAGATTGTAGGCAATGCGGGATGGGGAATGTGGTTATGGGATGGAACCGATCCTGTACTACAGGGCTCCGGCGCACACAATAACATCCACGACAACGGCAACAACGAGATTTACTGCCAAAAGAACTGTGTTCCTTTGTTGGGAGACAGTGCCCTTGGTCTGCCAGGGCACAACGATATATACGATGATACAGGGTATGCGATCTTTATTCTTCACACAGAGCCATACTCGAACCTGACGGCAGAGTACAACTGGTGGGGTTCAGCCAATCCTAATGCAAATACCCTATTTTGGCCTCACGATGCGGTGGACTACCAGCCGTATGATACGATCTCCAACTTTGGGGCAGGGAAGGTTGTGGCAGGTGCAGCCAAGGCTGTAGCGCCGCTGCAGGATGCGCAGGACGTGGCCAGAGGCTTGACACTCGAAGAAGAAAAAGACTACAGCCGGGCCATTGAGGTCTACAAGGCTCTGCTTAAACGCACTGCAGAAGGCCAATATGCCAGAGCGGCTCTGGGTGGTCTGCATCGCTGCTATATGGCTACAGGGGAGGGTTTCTCTGATTTCCGGGCACTTTTACTCGATTTTGTTGAGAGGTGCCAAGATGCTGGAACCAGAGTCAAGGCCCAGGAGCTGGCCAGACATGCCTTGGTGGCGGAGGGCCGGTATGCACAAGCCCTGGGAGAGTATCAAGGAATCGTTGATGCTGGCGGCGACCAGGCCTTGATAGCAATGCTCAAAACAGGGGAAATCTACCTTCATAGGTTGAAAGAGCGGGAGAAGGCAAAAGCAGTTTTGGAACAGGTTGTCCAGAAGACCCCTGAGGATAGTCCAGAGGGATTGGCAGCGAGAATGCTATTGGAGGATCTGGAGGCCATGCCAGGGCTTGAGCCATCAGAGCCTGAACCAAGAGTTACGGAGAAATCTTCAAGCCAGGAGGAGGTTGACCTGTTGACCAGTTCCCCCAACCCCTTCAATCCTCAGACACTGATCACTTTCACCCTGCCCAAACCAGCCTTCGTCAGCTTAGAGGCCTATAACATCCTCGGGCAGAGAGTGAAAATCCTGGCCAAGGGATTCCAGCAAGCAGGGATACATTCTGTAACCTGGGATGGCAGAGACGAGAATGGCAAGGAATTAGCCAGTGGAATCTATCTCTACAGGTTGGTGGTTGACAAGGGCAGGTTTGTACAGACAAAGAAAATGCTGCTGATAAGATAGCCTCTCCTTTTAGATTCCTTGGAATAGAAACGCCTCCAGTTCCCAGACTGGAGGCGTTTTTTAAAATTCCATTGACACTTGAGACCTTTAGGGTTATATTTCAACCGCGGAGGGGAAAATCCCATGAGCTGAAGGATTAAAATAAGCTGCAGTAGCGCGGGGCTGTCCCCCGGGAAAAGCGAAGGGGAAGCGTGGACGAGAGGGTGAAGGGGAGAAAAGACAGAGAGGGAGCAGAGGAGAAGGGGAGAAGTGGTGAGTAGGTAACTTCCCACTTCGCACTTCGCACTTGTTCTCTCTCCTACTGCTTGCATTTTTTGATTGACTTAAGAGAGAGAATGTATTAAAATGAGAAGACTATCTCGACCCAAGATATAATGGATCAAACCACAGGAAAAACTTATGTTTGATGCTTTAACAGCAAGGCTGGAAGGAGTATTCAAAAGATTAAGGAGCCGGGGAAAACTCTCTGAGTCGGAGGTCAAAGAAGCCCTGCGTGAGATACGGCGAGTTCTCTTGGAAGCGGATGTCAACTACAAGGTAGTCAAGGAATTTATCTCCCTGGTAGAGGAAAGGGCAGTAGGCGAAACGGTGCTGAAGAGTTTCACCCCGGGGCAGCAGGTGATTAAGATCGTTTACGACGAGCTCACCCATCTGATGGGGGATTCTGCCAAGCAAATGACCTTCAGTCACCTGCCTCCCACTGTGGTTATGCTGGTTGGACTTCAGGGCTCGGGCAAAACTACTACCGCGGCTAAGCTGGCGACTTTTCTCCGTTCAAGAGGGAAAAGCCCGCTGATGGCGGCAGTGGATGTGCGCCGCCCCGCAGCGGCAGAGCAACTGCAGGTGCTGGGACGCTCATTGAGTATCCCTGTCTATTGGGAAGACGCAAAGGCTGATCCGGTGGACATCTGTCTTCACGCTCTCTCCGAGGCCAAACAGAAGGGCTGCGATCTATTAATCTTAGATACTGCTGGACGCCTGCACATTGACCAAGAACTGATGGAGGAGCTGGTGCGGATTAAACAGCGCCTCCAACCCCAGGAGATCCTCTTGGTGGCCGATGGGATGACCGGCCAGGATGCGGTCAATGTCGCCCAGGCATTTCTTCGGAAACTGGATTTCACCGGTGTGGTCCTCACCAAGCTGGACGGCGATGCCAGAGGAGGCGCCGCCCTCTCCATAAAGGCGGTTACCGGCAAGCCTATCAAGTTTGTGGGCGTGGGCGAGAAGACCGACGCCTTAGAAGTATTCCACCCAGACCGGATGGCCTCCAGAATCCTGGGTATGGGCGACATCGCCTCCTTAGCAGAAAAAGCGCAAGAAGCGATTGACTTAGAGAAAACTGAGCAGTTAGAGAAAAAACTCAAGAAAGAGGGCTTCACCTTAGAAGACTTTCTGGACCAACTTCAGCAACTAAAAAAAATGGGGCCTCTGGAACACCTGTTAGGAATGATTCCTGGCTCACGCAAACTAATTAAGAACTTGCAAGTAGATGAAAACGACATCACCAGAATCGAGGCCGTTATCAATTCTATGACCAAACAGGAGAGGCAGACCCCCCACATCATTGATGGCAGCCGCCGGAGGCGAATAGCAACAGGCAGCGGCACCAGCGTTCAACAGGTTAACAGCCTGCTTAAGCAGTTCCAGATGATGCAAAAGATGGTGAAAAGTATGACTAGAGCAGGAGGCGTGAATAAGATTCCGCTACCGTTTTGATTCTGAGAACCCAAACTTGATTCATCCGTAAAAAGTCTTTTTCTTGTCATTTTGAGCGGAGCGAAGCGGAGTCGAAAAATCTCTAGTTGCCTGGTATAAACAGACCTATGAGATTCTTCACTTCGTTCAGAATGACAACTTTACCACTTTTTACGAGTTAATCAAACTTTCAACAGGAGGTGACTTTTGTCAGTCAAAATAAGATTGAGAAGGATGGGAAAGAAGAAACAACCATTTTATCGGATAGTAGTAGTGGATTCCAGAAATCCCAGGGATGGGAAGTATATCGAATCTTTAGGGTATTACAATCCGCTCACAGAGCCTGCTGAAGTGCGTATCGATGAGGAAAAAGCTATTTCCTGGCTGGATAAGGGTGCCGTTCCCTCTTACACAATACTCAGTCTCTTAAGGAAAGCCGGAATTCTGAGAAAACGGCACGAAACACAGAAGAGGGCAACTTTACTCAAACCTCTCTCTGCCGGAGAGGATACCTCTGAAACTCCCGAATCACCAGAAGAGAGTCCCATCCAGTCAGATACCTCTGACAAAGAGGAAGAAGAACAAGCGGATTAAGACCACGGGGTAAGTCAAGGATGCTAATCGACATTCTCACCATATTCCCAGGAATGTTTGGTGGACCTTTCAACGAGGGCATAGTAAAAAGGGCGCAAGAGAAAGACCTGGTGAGCATCCAGATACATAACATCCGTGATTACACCCAGGACAGGCATCACCAGGTGGACGACTACCCCTTTGGTGGGGGAGCAGGAATGGTGTTTAAACCCGAACCCATCAGCCGGGCCCTTAAGGCTATCAGACCGCCGGAGGCCCTGGGAAGGGTTATCCACCTCACCCCCCAGGGAGAACCTCTTGATCAGCTAAAGGCAAATGAATTGTCGCTGGAGGAGACCCTTGTATTTATCTGTGGACATTACAAGGGCATCGATGAGAGGATTAGAGAGAAATATGTTACTGACGAAATCTCCATTGGCGACTACGTAATAAGCGGCGGGGAACTGGCAGCAATGGTGGTAATCGACGCGGCAGTGCGTCTGATACCAGGGGTGCTGGGTGATTCTCAGTCGGCCCTGGATGACTCATTTCAGGATGGATTGCTCGACTGTCCCTGGTACACCCGTCCCAGAATCTTTGAGGGAATCAAGGTCCCAGAGATACTGTTTTCTGGAGATCACCAAAAGATTCACCAGTGGAGAATGGCACAGGGCTTGGAAAGAACTCGAAAGAGAAGACAAGATCTATTAAGAGATAGTGTCCATTGATAGTTGTCAATGGTCCCTTGATAGATCAATCAATTCAATCAAGTATTGTCTGTTCGATAAGAGGCTTATTTAACGGGGTGAAAACTTTGGCCTTTGACATTGATTTGCCAATGCCAAGACAGAGATTGAAACCTAAGAGAACACTCAACAAAATAAAGGAGGAGTAGATGGAACTTTTTTCCTCGGTTACTGCCCGGCACCTGCGGGAAGACATCCCCCAGTTCGGGCCAGGCGATACCGTAAGAGTACATGTAAAAGTAATAGAGGGGGAAAAGGAGCGAATCCAAATATTTCAGGGTATTGTTCTCCAGAAACGGGGGGACGGTGTGAGCAAGACTTTCACTGTCCGCCGGCTCACCGGAGGCATTGGTGTGGAGAGAATATTCCCCTTGCATTCCCCTAATATCACTAAGATCGAGGTGAGGCGCTCTGGTAAAGTGAGACGGGCAAAGCTTTTCTACTTAAGAACCAAAAAAGGGAAGAAGGCTGCCAGGATTGCTGAGAAAAAAACAAAGCCTTAATGTTTGAGAAATTGCTTCTTGCCGGCTCAGATATTTTTGCATCAAACCAGTAAGGCCGCTGTCGCGTGGCCTGGCAAGAAAAAACTTGTGTCACCAAACATAATCCCGAGGAGATTTCTCAATGAAGAAAACTACCACTATTATCTGTGCATTGCTTACTGCTACATTTTTTCTTTGCGCCTCTGGTTGTGGAAAAAAGGCGGATTTGGTGGTAGCAAATGTGGGAGAGAAAAAGATAACCGTCGGGGACCTTTACCAAGCTGATCAAAAGGTAGCCCCAGAAGGAGAAGGGGGAATAAGGGATCCCGAAAAGTGGAGAAAATGTCTTGACCTGCTCATCAATAAGGAATTAATAGTCTTAGAAGGCAAGAATCAAGAGTTGTATAAAGATAAGAAGGTAGTCGAAGCCCTGAAAGAGAGGAAGCGAAGGTTAATGCTTCGAAAACTCTATGAGGTAGAGGTAGAGAACAAGACAAAGGTAAGCGATGAACAAGCCAGGAAATACTTTGACCAGAATAAACTAAACGAAAAGCTACGAATAAGCCAAATTGTGGCTAAGACAGAGTCTGCGGCGAGGCAGATTCTCAAAGAACTTGAGCAGGGCAAAAGTTTCGCTGAACTTGCCCGGCAGAAGTCCACAGATAAACGCAGTGCCCAAAAAGGCGGGGATGCCGGATGGTTTGTCCGTGGTGGACTGATCCCCAAAATTGAAGAAATTGTCTTCTCTATGAAAGTTGGTCAAGTCTCTCAGCCAGTTAAGACCCGCTCCGGGTACTCCATTCTTAAACTCACCGATAAGAAAGAGGTGAAATTCAAGCAACTGAAAGACCAGATCAAAGAGAGCCTCTTCCCCGAGGCAACAATACAAAAAAGAAGAGAGCATTCCAACTCAGTGAGGATGGAGAATCACCTTCAATATGAGGATCAAGGATTCAAGCTCTTCTTGAAAACACAGAGGGAATTGGGCCAACAATTTCCTGAACTCTCTCCCGAGGTGGGGAAGACTATTCTGTACAGATTCGATAGGGGAGAAATAACGCTAACTGATTTTGTAGAGGGCCTGAAACAGCTCTGTCGCAGTTGCAAGTATCCGGCAATCGGAGACAGTGCTGCCTGGAAACCAATAGCCGACCAAGTGGTTTTAGAGTTTGCGCTTTTGCCCCGAGTCGCTCGCCAATTAGGGTTAGATAGAGACAAGAAGATCACAGCTCAATTAGAGCGAGACAAAAAAGCGCTTATGGCAGAGAGACTGCGGGAAATTGAAGTTCTTGAAAAAATGGATATTACGGAAGCACAAACAAGAGAGTATTTCCACGCCCATCGTGACGACTACATAGCACCGGCTCGGGCCGAGGTTATAGATATCTTATTAAAGGAGAAAAAACAGGCGGAGACTATCCTCCAACGGCTTAAGCAGGGTGCTGATATGGAACAACTGGCTGAGAAACACAGCACTCTCAAGAGGCCGGGGGAATTCAGATGGAAATTTCCTGTAGTCAATGATAAAAGGTCGGAGAGCATATTTGGAAAGCGCTTCGTGAAGGCGGTCTTTGAGGCAAGACTGGGAGAAATCATAGGTCCTATAGAGGTAAGAAGAGGATATGCGGTGTTTAAGGTCCTGAAGAGAGAGCCATCTCGGAGGAGAAGTCTTGGCGAGGTCAAGAATGCGGTGACCACACTCCTCCAACAAAGAGAGGAAGAAAGGTTGTTTAGTGAATTCATAAAGAATCTACGGGAGAAATACGACCCCCAAATAACCATCTACGAAGACATCTTACAGAAAGTAACCACAGGAGGGACAGATGCTTCTGCGCATAGCTAAGATTTGGTTGTTCTCCTCTCTATTAATGGTCTCCTCTGCAGCTGCCCAGCAAATTATCGACAGAATCGTTGCTGTGGTGGACGATGAGCTTATTCTCCAATCAGAGCTTGAGCAGGCTCTGCAGTTTGAGATATCGCAGCAAGCTCTCACTGCTACTGACAAAGACCGATTTCGTGACCAACTGTTAGAAGCGATGGTCAATGACAAGGTGCTTCTGATTAAAGCCAAAAGAGACAGTATCGTAGTGAGCGACAACGAGGTTGACGATGCCCTCCAGGAACAATTGGACAGGATCAAAGCGGAAGTGGGCTCAGAGGAGGGATATGAAAAACTGCTGGAAAGGGAAGGAATAACGGAAAGAGAACTCCGCAGGCGCTATCGGAGTCAAATCCGCAACTATCTATTGAAACAGAAAGTCATGGCATCTCTCAGCAATCAAATCGTTATCTCCTATAAGGATGTGGTTGACTTTTACAATGCCCACATAGATAGCCTTCCTCCTCGCCCTCAGATGGTCAGCCTCAGCCAGATATTTCTGAGATTCCCTGACCATGAAGATGAGAGCTATCAGAAGATCTCTGAGCTTCTGCAGAGGATACATCAGGGCGAGGATTTCGCCCAACTGGCGAAGAAGTACTCCCAAGACCCTGGCTCTGCTGAAGCGGGCGGTGATCTGGGTTTTTTCTCACCAGGCACTATGTTACCCGAATTCGAAGAGATAGCTTTCTCCTTGAGCCCGGGAACGGTTAGTGATGTGGTGAGAACAACCGCAGGATATCATCTAATTAAAGTAGAAGAAAAGAAGGGCGATAAAATTAGAGCTCGTCACATCTTAATTAGAGTCAGTCCTACGAAAGCAGATGTCAAAACAGTGGCTGCCGAACTGGAGACCTTAAGAACCCGAACCCTCAATGGCGAGGACTTCTCCGAATTGGCCCAGAAGTATTCTATGGATATCCAGAGCGCAGCTCAAGGCGGACTTTTGGGCTGGTTCTCGGTAGAACAGCTTCCACCTGCCTTCAAACAGATTGCCACAAAGCTGGAGGTGGGGCAAATCAGCGCTCCCATTCCCATTGATTCCGGGATGTGTATCTTCCGGTTGAACGATAGCCAGCCCCAGCGACCGCTTGAGTTGGAACAAGATCGTGACCTATTAGACAATATGCTCAGACAGGAAAAATTGAGACAGACCTTTGATAGGATGATCGCCTCTCTAAAACAGCAAATCTACATAGACATAAGGAGAGATTGAAGGAGGCCATAAAAATGAAAAGGGCTGAACTCTTTTCTGTTCGATGGACAAAACTGAACAGAGCGGTATTGCTGGCATTATTTCTAATGCCCAGTTTGGTATTAGCGACCGAAGGTTTTGATCCCTCCCAAAATCCAGAGCTGATGCGGCTAATTCCCCCACCGGATACGAGCAAGGTGGCCAAAGCGCTCCAACGTGCAGGGACAAACTGGCAGGAGTTGGCAAAAGCGCTCCAGCAGGTCAAACCAGAATACCGGCCAGGAATGATAACCCTAATCTCCCCTCTCAGGTCGGTAGACCTGTTCTCTCCCACCGCTGAAATGCTACTTCAAGAGGTTAATTATGCCTACAAAGCTCGGCAAGAACTGCCGTGGCAGATTAGGGAGGAAGAATTTGAAAGATATGTTCTCCCGTTTCGCATCAGCTCAGAGTGGTTTATCCCTTGGCGGGCAGAATTCTACGGGCAATTTCGTTCTATGGTTGAAGGCACCAATACAGCCACAGAAATGGCCAGAATAGTGAACAGATGGGTAGAGGACAACATAGAGGTGAAATCTCGGTGGGGCGGCAGATGGCCTCAGGCACCTATCCTCACCTTAAGGGGTAGAGGCGGAAACCAGGTCTCGGTCACCGTCTTCACTGTAGCTGTCCTCCGATCCGTAGGCATACCCAGTCGTCTTGTCAGAGTGGATTTCTTTGCAGACAGCCCGGGGGGAACCGCCTGGGTAGAAATCCTCTCCGACGGCCAGTGGTTACCCCTTTACCCTCACCACCCTGCTGACCTTGGCGATTTCGGCAGACTGAATCGGGAGCATCCCAGGGCTATTCCCTTAGTCTACGCCGACAGAAAAGAGAATGTTACTGCCCACTACTCTCCTATGGGAACTCTGAAGGTAGCCATAACCGCTCTCGACAGCCTGAGCCGGGGGGAAAGATCCATTGATTTCAGCGTAGGGGTATTCAATGACGGCGGTTGGCGAACGGTTACTGACCGGATGGGATTTTCATTCGCCCCAGACAGTACCGGGGCCTTCCAGATAGAACTGGGTGTGGGAGATTACCTGGCAGAGGCAGAGATAGACAAATATCTCATCTTTCTGAAAAGATTCAGCATAGAGAAGGATGAAACCACCTGTATTGAGATAAATCCGAAGAGATGGGAGTACACAGAGGATATCTACGACTCGTACCGATAGAAGTGCTCTTCTCGTTTTCATATTAACCTGTTTGCTAAAGCCCAAGGGAAGCAGGCTTTTGATGAGACCTGCTTCCTATTCTTTCCTCTCTCCTACCCTATCCTTGTTCCTCTCTTACCCCACTCGTCGAAACAGGAATAACTCCGCTCAACTTAGTATACTTACGATTGGCCCAGCATCCGGAACAAGGTGACTGATTATCGACGGTGACCGGAAAATGCTCCATGTCAAGGGAGATAAGGACCGTTACACGCTTTTATCGGAGGTGGCACTGGAAACCTTACGTAATTATCACAAGGGTTACCGGCCCAAAGAATGGTTATTTGAAGGACAGAGAAAGGGACATTACTCACGGCGAAGTGTTGAAAAGATCATGGACAACGCTATCAAGCGTGCCCGAATTTAAAAGAAAGCCTCCGTTCATACCTTACGCCATAGCTTTGCCACGCATCTTTTAGAACATGGTATAGACATTCGTTATATTCAAGAGCTTTTAGGCCATTCCAACATCAAGATAACTCAAATGTATACTCATGTTGCTAAGCAAGAGACGGAGAAGATTATGAGCCCATTGGACCAGATTATGAAGAAGAGAGGAAATTGAAAGTGGGTGAATTACAATTTCGCAGCAAGGGGGGATTAGCGAAACTTTCTTCGCATATGACCCCAAATCGGCGGGATTAGCGAAAGTTTTTTCGCAAATCCAGTAGTTATACGCCAGTTCTTCTCCTACTGGTTCTATAGAAAAGCTCACTTCCTGTGGAGCTAATGCAATGGACAATCGATCATCAGAATACATACAAGGAGTTACAGTAAACCATAACACTTCCAGATACACAGAGCTCTTACTGCGCTCCCTATTTGCGAGACATTCCTCTGGTTTGGATCTATTTGTCACCATCATGGACAACAGATCCGGCGACGACATGACGAATCTGCGAGCTTTCGCAGAGAGTAAAGGCATTCCTATTATTCAATCTGGGTTCAGCATCGACACCAAGTTCAATTCTCATGGGGAGATATTGACCAAGTTCGTTCTGGAACATCCCAATTGCTCCTATTACCTTCTTTTGGATGCGGACGTATGTTTTCTGGAACAGAACACAATCGACACAATGGTTGCTGAAGTGGAAGGTCAGAAGGATGTATTTGGCATAGCTCCTCGACAAACCTGGGATGGGGAAGAAGAAATACCGGAGAACATGCGAGACAGAGTTTACTTCTGGCGATTGCATCCATGTTGTGCACTAATAAAGAACTCGGCTGTTTTCAGGAGGATTGTTGAGGAAGTCGGCATGATGCCCATCACGTATTGGTGGGGAAATGAAGAAAGATATCTTGATACTTGTGAACTGATGACGAAGGTGATGAAGAGCCATGGATTAAGACACGTACTTTCCTCAAAAATGGTCTACCATTTTTTCAACGTAGCATACAATCCTCAATGGATGGAAGATAAGAACAGAAGGTGTGATGCACTATTGAGACAGTTCCGTGATCAGGAGCTGACCAAGTAGTGAAACAGCGTGATGAACCGGCGCATAACAGGGGATGTGCTGCTCACTCCGTTCGCCCAAACCGCCCTTCGGGCGGCTTCGCACATCCCCGGAACGTTATACAAAATGGCCTGCTCATTCCTTTTAGCCAACATAACGGTTGGCACAACTTCGCTTATCATCGGAATTCCTGTTAGTTTCTCCGACGCTACGTAATGGGGTCGGATTGCGTCCGCAAAGTTGAGTTGAAGCTTTCTATAATCAGGCACAAAGTGCAATAAAATAGGAGAAGTTAGGGGTCGCTGTTAACAAACATTTATATTCAGTTAATATTTCTACTTATAATATGAATCAAATAATTAAGCAACTTTTGAAAATAAGAGATGTCTGCAAAAGACGTTCATTATTAGAGAGAAAAGGATTGAATCAAGATCAAATTGAGGAAATATTAGAGCAGGTTCATTTACAAGTTAAAGGCAAAATGAAATTTCCTAGAGCAAATTTAATGAAATTTAGCAGGGAGGGTCTTGCTCAGGCTTCTTCGAAATACTTGGCAGAATATAGAACTTGGAAAATGAAGTACAGGTTAGGAGAAATTAAGAGTTCTTTAGATATTTGCTGCGGAATTGGAGGAGATGCAATTGCAATGGCAACAAGATGGAAAGTTGTTGCAGTTGAGAAAGATGAAGATATAATTGAAATGGCAAAGCATAATATTAAAGTCTATAATTTGGAAAAAAATGTTTATTTTATTCAGGGAGATATTATCAAATTAATTAACGACAAAGAATTTATTGATAAAGTCATAGATGTGAATTGTATATTCTTTGATCCAAGTAGGAGGTCCAAAGAAAAACGAACTGTAAAAATTGAGGAGTATCAACCTCCTCTGTCATTTGTAGAGAAACTTCAAACAATTTCACCAAATATATGTGTTAAGATATCTCCTGGCACAGATTTGGATAGAATCAAATATAATTGTGATATAGAAGTTGTATCTTACAAAGGAGAAGTTAAAGAAGTTATGTTATGGTTCGGAGATTTTAAAGAAATTTCTAATAGAAATCAAATCTTAGCAACTAAGTTGCCAGAAAAAATTACACTAGTAAAGGAAGAACATAAACTGGACATCTCTCAATCTGAACCTAAGAAATATTTATATGAACCTGATCCCGCATTTATTAAAGCACATATGATTAAAGCTTTAGCAAAGAAATTTGGATTAGGCCTTATTAATATTAAAATTGCATATTTAACAGGAGATGAAAAAATTGAAACTCCTCTTCTTAATAAGTATCTTATTAAACAGGTGTTAAATCTAGAGTATGAAAAAATCAATAATACCTTATCTGAACTAAACATCGGAAGAGTGGATTTTAAAGCAAGAGGAGTAAATATTAATTTACATAACATCCGTAGAAAAATTCGAGGAAAAGGAAGAAATAAAGGACTTGTAATATTTACTAAAATTGATGGAAAAAACCAAGCAATTATTTGCACATATCACAGATAAGTAACAGCGATCCCACTTAGTTCTATGAAAACTCAAACTCAATTGAAACTGACAGATTGATAAACGAAAATACCTATGCATATCGCAGTTCACTTCGTATAACATGGGACGAGCGGCTGCGAGCTTCGCTCTCCGCCCAAATTCTGCCTTCGGCAGAACTTCGCTCGTCCCTTTTCCCTGAAAGCCCTTGACCTAACTTTGCCGTCCGAGAAAGCAAGCTTTCTCGGACGGCAAAGTTTGTCAACCCTCGGGCACGTTATCTGCCATTGCGGGTCTGGGATAAACAGCAAAAGCAACGAAGGAGAGATAAACCAAAATGAAAAAAGAAACCTTATACCTTGATACCTCAGTTCCCAGTGCTTATTATGATGAACGAGCTAAGGAGCGACAGGATGCAACAATCAGGTTTTGGAAAGAGGTTCTACCTAATTACCAGGGCTATATATCAGAGATCACAGTAGAAGAATTAGAAGATACCAAAGATGAAACCTTGAGAAGAGAACTTAAGAAACTTATCAAAGGTTTTAAGGTGCTAAAGACTAACAAAGAGATCAGAGATTTGGCAAGGGTTTATATAGAAAAAGGGATATTCCCAGAGAAATATGTGGATGATGCCCTTCATGCAGCTATAACTTCTTTTTATGAGATATCTTATCTGGTTTCTTGGAACTTTGAGCATCTGGTCAAGGTAAAGACAAGGAAATGGGTAAACTCGGTTAATATATTAGAGGGATTTGGGGAGATTGAGATCGTCTCTCCCCAAGAACTATGAGGAGGCTATTATGGAAAAGATAGAGTATTTTGACTATCAGAAGGTGGCTAAGGAGATGAGTATGCCTGATATTACTTTAAAGAAGATCGAAAAGGAAGTAAAGGAGGAATTTCCTAAGGACAAAATGATGTACGAACTCCACGTCTTAAGGGCAGTAAGAAGTAAATACTGGCAAAAGATTGTTAAGTAAGATAAGAATTACAGACCCGCAACAGCAGATAACAAAGCATTTACGGCTTCGTTTCACTTCGCCCAACTTGCTTCGGAAGTTCGTAAATGCTCAAACGTTGTGACGACATAACTCATAACCGTCCGCCTCCTCCTCCGATGCTGCTTACAGGTATTAACGTTGAAACATCCTTGGTAAGATTTCTGCATGCAAATTACAAAAGAATTAGTGGAAGATATTCTCGGCAAGTCGTATAGAAAGACCAAGGTGCTAGCCTTGAATCAGTGTAAGGGTGGTGACATCAGTGCAGTTTACGAGATTGTATGTTCAAATCCTGAGGAACACCTCATCCTTAAAATCTACCCTGATGACTACCACTGGAAGATGGAAAAGGAAATATACGTCTATGGTCTAATGAATGAACGGATAGATATTCCTGTGCCAAGAGTGCTTGGACACGACGACTCCAAGGAGCTTATGCCCCGCAACTACCTACTT
>DAOVDP010000183.1 GCA_030669445.1 Candidatus Latescibacterota bacterium
GAGGTGGCGTAGGAGAGCCTGATATGGTTGTCGGCCCCGAAGCCAGCGCCAGGCACACAGGCCACTTTTTGCTCCTCCAAAAGAAAATCACAAAGCGACACGGAGCCGTCTATTCTGGTATCCCCTAACGAAGTACCATAAAAGACAGAAACATCCGGGAAGACATAGAACGCCCCTTGAGGCTCCGGGCAGGAGATGCCCGGGGTAGAGTTTAACCGCTGTACTATGTATTTCCTTCTCTTATCGAAAGCCTTCCTCATTCTCTCCACGCTCTCTTGAGGACCGGTGAGGGCTTCCAAAGCTGCTGCCTGGGCAATGGAACAGGGGTTGGATGTCTGCTGGCTCTGAATCTTTCCCATTGCCTGGATAATCTCTTGGGGACCAGCCGCATAACCTATCCGCCAGCCGGTCATCGCATAGGACTTGGAAACCCCGTTTACCACTATCGTTTGCTCCTCCATACCCTCCTGAACAGCAATACTGTGGTGTACTGCGCCGTCGTAGATGATCTTCTCATAGATCTCATCGGAAAGCACATATATCCCTGCCTCCAGTGCTACCTCTGCCAGCCGCTTAAGTTCTTCCTCACTGTAGACGACACCGCTGGGATTGGAAGGACTGTTCAGGATGAATAGCTTGGTTCGACTCGTCAGTGCTTTTTTAAACTGCCTGGGAGTGATTTTCAAGCCGTTCTCCTTCTCGGCCTCCAGAATAACCGGGGTTCCACCTGTCAGTTTTACCTGTTCAGGATAGCTGACCCAGTAGGGAGCAGGGATAACCACCTCATCTCCTTCTCCCACTAAGGCCATAATCGCCAGAGAAATAGAGTGCTTCCCCCCGCAGCTAACTATCACCTGCGAAGACTCGTACAACAGGCCGTTCTCTCTTTTAAGCTTTTCGCAGACGGCCTCTCTCAGTTCAGGGGTGCCCACGGCGGGTGTATATTTAGTGAACCCGCGGTTAATCGCCTGAAGTGCTGCCTCTCTGATGTTTTCCGGGGTGTCAAAGTCCGGCTCCCCGGCGCTTAAAGGGATGACATCGACTCCGGCCTTCTTCATCGCCTTGGCCTTGGCGGTTATAGCCAAAGTGACCGAAGGCTGAATACGCTGGATGTTCTTAGAGATGGATATCTTCATTTTGCTTTCCCCTTTTCTTAGGTGAGATAACAGCTTACCACGGAATTTCAGAGCGCAGCAAAACCGCAACCCAAGAAAATAACCGCGGATTACGCGGATTTCACGGATTATAAAACAAAAACCTTGCCAAAAAACAAGGGTTCGTGGGTTTGTAGTACAAATCGCCCATTTCTAATCTTTTTCTGTCATAGTCGGTGGTTATCCGTGGTAGACTATTAGTGTGTGGGCATCTGCTGTATTCTTCAGTTTGCCTCTATTTTGTCATGTGGTATATTTGGCATTAATTTTCACGTAGTCGTAACTCAGATCGCAGGTGTAGACCTGGGCCCGCTGCTTGCCCTGGTTTAAATTAATAATTATCTTCGCTTCTGGAGCGGAAAGTAATTGTCTTGCCTCTCTCATAGAGAAATCGGCGCCGACGCCATTCTTACAAACCATCAGGTTGCCGATGGAGATGCTTAACTTTTCCTCTTTGACCTCAACGCCAGATATGCCCACTGCGGCGGCAATTCTGCCCCAGTTGGGATCTTGCCCAAAGAGCGCCGTCTTCACTAAATCGGAGTTGGCGACAACAAAGGCAACCTGTTTTGCCTCAGGGAAAGTCCTGGCCCCTTCTACTGAGATAGTGACCAATTTCGTTGCCCCCTCACCGTCTTTGGCGATCATCTTTGCCAGTTCGCCGGCCACAAGGTCTAAAGCGGCGGCGAAACTCTCACAGTCGCCAGAACCTTCGTTGATTTTAGCGCCTCCGCTTAGGCCGTTGGCCAGGATCACGGCCATATCGTTGGTGCTGGTGTCACCGTCAATGGTGATCATATTGAATGATTTGTCTACTGAATGCCGCAACAGCCGCTGCAGAAGTTCAGGTCCGATTCTGGCATCTGTGGTCAAGAAGGCCAGCATAGTGGCCATATTGGGACAGATCATCCCCGAGCCCTTGGCTATGCCACCGATTCTAACAGTAGAGTCGGATAATTTCACCTCTACGGCTACTTTTTTGGCGACGGTGTCCGTTGTTAGAATGGCCTCGGCAACTCCGTTGTCGTCATCTCCAAGTAACGAGGTAAGTTTAGGGATTCTTTTCTCAATTCGTCTCATAGGAAGATAACGGCCGATGACCCCAGTGGAAGCGACCACCACCATCTCTACCGGGATGTTCAATTCCTGGGCAATCAACTGTGCTATTCGAAGGGCATCTTCTTTGCCCCGTTCTCCAGTGCAGGCGTTGGCATAACCGGAGTTACAGACGATCGCCTGGGCCTTCCCATCGGTTAAGTGTCTTTGAGTGAGCCAGAGAGGCGCCGCCTTGAATTGATTGGCAGTGTAGACAGCCGCCGCAGTGGCCGGTACTTCAGAATAGATCAAGGCCAGATCCCTCTTCCGGTTCTTAATCCCACAACTCACCCCGGCAGCCTCAAAGCCCCGGGGTGCTGTGACCGAACCAGAAATAGCTCGTATTCCCAATTTGTTTCCTCCTTACCAGAAAGTT